>JAAYOT010000159.1 GCA_012520205.1 Clostridiales bacterium | reverse complement strand
CTTATTATTAAATTTATTACCGTATATGCCACATAGATTAATGAAAAAATAGTGTAATAAACTTCTATACATTCTATTTTTATCTACTACAATTACATTTTACCTATAATCGGTTAATTTTTCTACTTTTTTATTATTTTTCTTATTTCTCCTATCATATAAATGGAACCTGCAGCAAGAATGATATCTTTTTCTTTAGCTTTTCTCTTAGCATAATTTATTGCATCATTATAATTATTGAAGGAAATACAATTCTTATTATACTTTTTTACTATGTTTTTTAAAATATTTGATTTTAAGGCCCTATTTGAGTTAGGGGTTACTAAACATATTTCCTTAGGAAGTTTTGAAATTATTTCTACCATCTTTTCAACATCTTTATCTTGTAATATGCCAAGAATTAAATAAATATCATTATAATCAAAATATTTATCGATATTATTTCTTAAAAATTTCATTCCTTCCACATTGTGGGCAGCATCTATAATAAATATTGGATTTTCATTTATTATTTCCATTCTGCCTTGCCATGATACATCCTTTACTCCCTCATACAAGTTATCTTCATTAATTTTTATATAAGCTAAATCCTCCAATACTTCTACTGCCTTTATGGCTAAAGTTAAATTTATTATTTGATGTTCTCCAAGAAGGGGGAATTTTAAATCATAATTCTTTCTTTTTCCTTTTATTAAACATCTTTGAAACAGCTTCTCTTCCCTTAATAACTCTATAAATTTACCTTCTTCTATGGAAACTATATCTAATTTTGAATTTAACTCATTTGCTCTATTCTTTATAACCCTTAAAGCCTCCTCTTTTTGAGGTGCTGAAACAACATTTATCTTTTCTTTTATTATACCTGCCTTTTCATTAGTAATTTCTTTTAAAGAACTTCCTAAAATATTAGTATGATCTAGGCTAATAGAAGTTATTACTGAAATAATAGGTTTTATTACATTTGTAGAATCCATTCTTCCACCTAATCCAACTTCTATAATCCCAAAATCAACTTTTTGTCTGTATAAATATAAAAACATAATGCAAGTTAATACTTCAAATTCCGTTGGATGACTATAGCCTTCTTCTATTACCTTATTTACATATGGCCTAATTTCTTTAAATAGATTAACTAAATCTTCTTCTTGTATATTTTCTTTATTAATTCTTATTGTTTCTTCCATAGTTTCCAAATGTGGAGAATTAAAAAACCCAACTCTATATCCATTCTTTATAAGAATGCTCCCTATAATAGATGAGGTTGAGCCTTTTCCGTTAGTTCCAGCTATATGTATAAGTTTAAGCTTTTTATGAGGATTTCCTAAAAGCTCTAATAGCCTTTCAGTTCTTTCTAACCCGTAATTTGACCCTAATTTTCTAAGTTTTTCAATATATATTAATGTATCCTTATCCTTCATTTTTACTACCTCGATTATTAACTTCTTTGCTTATATGATTTAAAAATATATCCATAGTATTATTTATCCCAAGAAAACTTAACATTCTGCTTCCAACAGCATCTTCAAATTCATTAAATAGTATTTCACCATTTTTAAGAAGTAGAAAATCAATGCCGCCATAATCTATTTCTATTTCTCTTAAAATTTTATTTATAACTTTTTTATTTTTTTCTGTATAATTATATATTCTAACTTCTCCCCCTTGAGAAAAGTTAGAAAGAAAATCATTTTTCTTAGGAATTCTTATAACAGAATTAATTATTTTATTATTTATAATATAAAACCTTATGTCACCTACATAATCTTCAATATATTGCTGATAAACATTTTCTTCAAAGTTAATTTTTTCACCTTTATTTAAAAATTTTATATTTTCTCCACCATGACCAGCCTTTGGTTTTACGATAATTTTTTTATCATAATTTATTTCTTTCTTTTCTCCATAGACTTTTGGATAATGGACTTTTAAATTTTCTATAAAGCTGTAAGCTTTTATCTTATCATTTCCTAAGATGCAAAAATTACTTTTATTAAAAACTCTAATATTTAATCCTTCTAGCTTTTCACTTGCCTTATAATTTCTAGAACGATTTATAGCAAATCTATATTTATCCTTTATATAATTATAATTTATATTATTTAAAGTAACTAATTCAATATTTAAATCAAATTTTTTACCTTCTTCAATCATCCACTTTATATAAGCTTTATTTCTTTCTATATCCTCTTTATCATAAATTAATATTCCATTAAGCATTTAATTCACCTATTATATAATTTAATATTTCTCTAGCAAAACTTTTTCCCCATAGCTTCTCAAAACTTAAAAAATTTAAATTCGAATTTACTTCACATAACAAAGGTTTGTTATTTTCCCCTAGCAGTAAATCTACACCTGAAAAATCAAGACCTAATTCCTTATGGGCTTTTAATGCTATTTCCTCCTGCTCCCTGCTTAAATTTATTATCTCACCAATTCCCCCTTGGGAAATATTTGCTCTAAAATCACCATTACTTTTTCTAAGCATTGCCCCAACTACCTTATTTCCAATTATATTAACTCTTATATCTTTTCCAAAACTAGATACTATCTTCTCCTGAATTATAAATCTTACATTTTTTTTATTAAGTTCCTTTACTTTATTAATAAAGGCTTCCTTTTCTTCTATTAAATACACCTGCATTCCAAAGGAGCCCTTTCCTTCTTTTATTACGACTTTTTTATTAAAGGCATTAAATACTTCTATTAAATAATCTTCATTTATATGTTCAGAATTAAAAATCATTGGTGAAATTACTGTTTTAGGCATACTAATATTTTTGTTACTTAAACTTAAATGCATAAGACACTTATCATCGCAATAATCTATAGCCCTGCTTGAATTAAATAATCTATATCCCATATTTTCTAGATGCTTTGCTAAAAATATATCTTTGTCCCAAAATATTATAAAATCAGGATTCTTAACCTTCTTTAAAAATATTAAATCTGGTTTTCCTTCATTATTATATATAGGAAGTAATTCTGTATTTTTTATTTTTTCCATTTTTATATTTAATTTTTTTCCTTCAATTATAAAAGATTCAACTAAATCTTCTATTTTCTTTATCTTTAAAGTTCCACTATATATTATCCAGCCCCTCATTAAATCACTTCTTCCTTTAATTACTATATTACTTCTAAATTTTCATTTTTCATAGTAAATTATATGTTAATTTATTCTATATTGCATTAATTTTTATAAAGTATTTTATTTTATTTTGATTTCTTCCATTTTAACATAATAAGAATTATAATTATTAAATAGATAATTTATTAGGAGGAAAATATGAGAGATTTAGTAGATGCATTAAACTTAAACTTAAATAAATGTTCCATCTTTGAAATTGACGAGGAAAAGCTGATAATATTAAAAAGCCATGATTATATTATGCAAAATAAATTCTACTTTTACTTAATTAATAAACTTCATTATTATGAAGAAAATAATATGATTAAAGAATTAGCTTATGCTCATTATTTAATGTCTTACTATTTATTAATAGTTTTAACACCTTTAGAATTTGAAAATTTATCATTTTATCATATAAAAAAGGCAATAGAATTAGATGGGAATATTCACTTTAAAGAATGGTATTTAATCTTTGCCACTATGCCTACCCCCTATATAAAAACTTATGATGCTATAGAAATTGCAAATGAAGTAATTGAACATAATAGTGATAGTAATATTGCTAAAGTTATATTATCACCCCATTAGCAGTTTTCAGGTTTCAATTTTCTGTTTTCAAGTTTCAGGTTTGGTTCAATGTGGAGTTTGAAGTGCTGAGTGTGGAGTTTGGAGTTTAGGTATCAATTTTTAAGATAAAGATGTTTTTAATCAAACATCTTTTTCTTTTTGCTTAAACTTCAATTTGCACAACAACTTAATTGGAAAATCCAAGTTGTTTCCTACTAATTTTACCCCCAATACTACTATATGCTTCAATTGCTAACCATCTCATATTGGGTGCACCCCCTAGCTGTGTTATTATAGTTTCACCGGATGAAACAAATAAATTTCTGAGGAGGAATTAACTTATGATTAAATTAAAATTAATATCACTTTTATTATCAGGATGTTTAGCAACAGGAATTGGAGCAGGAAACCTGCCTTCAAACTTTAAAAATATAAGATCAATGGATCCAGTAAAAATAATTGAAAGAATTTATAATCCATCTAAAGAAGAGCCAAAAGAAAATGTTGAAGAAGAAGACAACCAAGTAGATGAAAATGTAAATAAAAATAATAATGGTAACGCTTCTAATGAAGATGTAAATAATAATGATAGCAACACAAACGAAAATAACGAAACAAGCAACGAAGCTCCAGTAGAAGAAGAAAATAATACACCAGAAACACCAGCACCTTCAGAAGAAACAAATACAGGTAATGAAAATAACAATTCTGGAGATAACACTCAAAATGAAGCTTCAGATAAATTTATAGCAGAAATCGAACAAGCTATCTTTGCAAGAGTTAACAAGGAAAGAGCTGCTGCTGGACTTCCAGCATTACAATATAATGATACTATGGAACACTATGCAAGAATCAAGTCACAAGACATGGGTGATAGAGGCTACTTTGATCACAGAAACCCTGAAGGTCAATTAATAACTGCACAAATGCAAGCAGACGGGGTATCTTATAGATCATGGGGTGAAAATATAGCATACATCTCAGGAAGATCTGAAAATGCTGCCCTAGCAGAACAATTTATGGACAACTGGATGAACTCATCAGGACATAGAGCTAACATATTATCAAGAAACTTCACAAGCATTGGTGTGGGAGTTTATAAAGTAGGTAATACTTACTATGCAACACAAGAATTTTACAGATAATTAATTCAGTGTGGAG
>JAAYOT010000158.1 GCA_012520205.1 Clostridiales bacterium | reverse complement strand
TCTACCTTATTGTTTTTTAAGGGGGTAATAATTACTTCTCCTCCCTTATCTTTAATCTTTTGAAGCTTTTCTGCTGGTGCTAGCTCAGTTACTGCTACTATGGTTCTTGCATTAGAATTAAGGTTAAGAACATTAGCTTCTAAGGGAATTCTTGCTTTTGTATCAACTACTATTCTTATTGGATCCCTGGAAGGAACTCCTTCTAGTCTTGTAGTTAAATAGGGATCATCTGCTATTATTGTTCCAATTCCAACCATAATTGCTGAAAGCTTTTGTCTTAATTTATGAACATAATTTCTTGACTCTTCATTAGTAATCCATTTTGAATCACCAGTTCTTGAAGCTATTTTTCCATCTAAGGTCATTGCAGTTTTAAGAATAGAAAAGGGGAGCTTTGTTGTAATATACTTTAAAAATATTTCATTTAGTTTTCTACTTTCTTCTTCTAAAACACCTGTTACAACTTCAATTCCATTTTCCTTTAAAATATTTATTCCCCTACCAGCTACCTTATCATTTGGATCTTTATGTGCTATAACAACCTTTTTAATTCCCTTTTCAACTATTTTATTGGCACAAGGGGGAGTTTTACCATAATGGGAACAAGGCTCAAGGGTTACATACATAGTCGCACCTTTAACATCTTCCTTTGCATTAAGAAAGGCATTAACTTCTGCATGATAGCTTCCATACTTCTCATGATAACCTTCCCCTATTATTTTTCCATCCTTTACTATAACTGCACCAACAAGAGGGTTAGGGCTTGTATAGCCTTCTCCTTTTTTAGCTAGTTCTAAGGCTCTTTTCATATATTTTAAATCCATATCTAATTCTAATTTTTCCTTCACGCTTAACACCTCGTAAATATTTTAACCAACTTCTTGTTTTATATGATGTCTAGTTACTTCATTAAAAATAAGTTTTCTGCATGCAAAAAAGCCCTGAATATAAATTCAGGGCTTAAATTACTATAAACAAATTATAATCAATTATATAAATAGCCAAATAATTCTGCAACCTAAATAGGCAACATAATTTTATAGCTTGCTATATTATTAATTATACATTTCATCTTCTTCCATCCAGACTATACTGTCGGCTTCGGAGTTTCACCGAATCTGCCTTACGGCTCGCGGGCTATACCGCCGGTAGGGACTTTCACCCTGCCCTGAAGATATATTCAATTATTTTACATAAATATACCACTATCTAATACTCCTGTCAATTGCTATTTAATAATGTTACAACAACTAAATCTGGCCTATTAAATAACCTAATTGGAAAGGCACTTCCACCAAGGCCTCTGCTTACAACCATGCTTGTATTCTTTTCCCTATATATTCCACTTGTATATTTAGGGAATATTCCTTGGTTAGGGGAAAATAGTCCTCCTACAAGGGGCAGTCTTATTTGTCCTCCATGAGCATGGCCTGTAAAGACTAAGTCCAGTTCCTCTTCTACATATAATTTAAATTGTTCTGGTCTATGAGCTAGTAATATTGTAAAGTCTGTATTCCTTTCTTTATTTAATTTTTCAATAGCACTTTTCATATATTTTCTATTATTTTTTGATGTATAATGCTTTGGATTATACTTACTAGTTGGATCTTCAACTCCCATAAGTCCAATTTTATCCTTATCTTTTTCTAGAACTATAAAGGAATTATCAAGAACTTTTACCTCTTCCTTTTCTAAAAGCTCTTTCACTTTATTATAAGCTCCTGATAAAAATTCATGATTTCCTGAAACATAATAAATTGGTGCTATGTCCTTTATTTCCTTAATAAAGTCTGTAACTAAATTAAGCCTTACTTTCCTTCTATCTATAATATCACCAGTTATTACAATTATATCCGGCTTAATATTTTTAATTTTTTTAGATAGCTTCCCCTTATAATTTTTGTTATGAAAATCTGATATTTGAACTATTTTATAGTTATTAAATTTTTGTGGTATTTTGGAATTTTTATATTCATAATTGCTTATTACAATTCCATCATTTTGCCACTTAAAAAATGCTAATAAAATTAATATAATTAATGCTTCTATATTAATCCCTCTTTTTCTATATTTTAATGCTAATCACATACTTGGTCTTCACAATTTTCACTTTCAAAATCTATCTCTATAGTAACATGTTCTATTCCCTTTTTCCTTAAAAGTTCCCTAGTTTGATCTTTTATATGAGCAATTTCTTGAAACTTTGTATCATCTTTTACAACTATATGGGTACTTAACATATTCTTTTCTCCTTCTAAGGACCAAATATGAGTATGGTGAACAGATAAGGCTCCTGTACTTTCTGCAATTTCTTCTTCAATTTCAGCTATTGAAAAGTTTCCTGGGACCCCTTGTAAAAAAACATTTAATATTTCTTTTAAGTTTTTTACAACATTATATAGTACATATATTGTTGTTAGTAATGATAATATAGGATCAATTATAGGAATATCTACAAATAAAAGAATAATACTGGCAATAAGTATTACTACCCAGCCTAAAACATCCTCCATTAGATGCCAGGAAACAACTTTTTCATTTAAGGAAGTTCCCTTTCTTAATCGTAAAACAGCTGCTCCATTTATTGCTATTCCCAAAATTGCAAATAATAACATTCCTTTTGCATTTACAGGCTCTGGATTAATAATTCTAGGGATTGCTTCCTTTAGAATTAATATTGAACCAACTACTAAAATTAAGCTATTTATTAATGCACCAAGGAGAGAAAATCTAGAGTATCCAAAGGAAAATTTGCCATCTGGTCCCTTCTCTGAATATTTTTCTAAAAACCATGCAACTCCTAGGGATAAGGAATCTCCAAGATCATGTAATGCATCGGATAAAATTCCCATGCTATTTGTCCAGAAGCCACCTACTATCTCCAATATGGCAAAAGAAAAGTTTAATAAAAATGCAACTTTTATATTGCTGGAAGCGCCATGATGGTGATGATGGCCATGAATATGACTGTGACTATGATTGTGGCTGTGATTATGATTATGATTATGGTTATGACTATGCTTATGGTTATGACCATGATTATGGCTATGATTATCATTTATATGATTATGAATGTGCTCGTGCTTATGTTCATGTTCCTTCTTGTAATCTTTCATTTATATTCCTCACTTTTATTGCTTATAAATTTTTTAAAATTCTCTTTTCTTAATACTCCTTAATATTTTTTCAATTAAATCATGATTTTAATTAAATATATCCTACTATTATATATTTTATACAAAAAGACGCCTAATTTCCATTAGACGCCTTTCTTTATTAATATTAATGACTGCAATTGTGGTGATTACAGCTATTTTTTATAGAAAACTCTAGTAGCTTGTTTTCCTTTAGTAATTCAATATTTTTTAAAACCGAGTCATTTTCAACTTTATATACTTTAATCCCCTGGTTATTTAGTTTCATTAATGCCCCTGCTCCAATTCCACCAACTAAAATGGCATCAACATTTTCTCCTCCTAAAGCTTTAAGGGGTTGGCACATTCCATGCTGATGATTTAAGTCATCATTTTCAATGGTCTTAAGATTTTCATTGTCTAAATCATAAATTAAGAAAAATGGTGCTGTACCAAAGTGATTATAAGCAATACTATCTATGCCCTTATTTTCTTTAATTGGAATACATATTTTCATTTTTTTCTCCTTTCAATTCTTAATTATTTTTGACAACATCTATTTTTATTTAACTTACATGTTGTTCTGCAGTTACCTGGGACTTTTAACCATAAGCTATCCTCTTTATTAAAGCTATCATTTTTAACTTGCTGAATAAATTCTACTATTTCTGAAAACTTTTCTTCCTGTAAATGATATAGAACATAATAGCCTACTTTCTCTCCTACTATAATTCCCGAATCTTTAAGTATTTTTATATGCTGGGATACAGCTGCTTCAGAGATATTTAAATGTTTAGCCATCCCCTTTGCACATATTTTTCTTTTAGAAAGTATGATTAATATTTTTAACCTTGTTTCATCGCTAAGTGCTTTAAATATTTTTACTATTTGTTTCATATTTACCCCTTAATCTAATTAAGTTATTACTTAATTA
>JAAYOT010000018.1 GCA_012520205.1 Clostridiales bacterium | reverse complement strand
CTAATTTTAAATTTTCAGTTAATCCTAGTACCCCTTTAATCATGGAATTTATAACTCTAAAGGTAATGCCTATGCCTAATAAGCCTGCTATAATTCCAATAGGAATACTTACTCCTCCAATTACAGCACCTTCAAAAAATACAGAGTTTCTCTTTTGCTTCTTTGTTGCACCAACACTTGATAACATTCCTAAATGCCTTGAACGTTCTGCTACAGAAATAGCAAAGGCATTATATATTAAAGAAATTGACCCAATCATTATTATAGCTGTAACAATAGCCGATAAAATAAGAAGCATATTTCTTAAACTATCGCTTTTAATAACTCCATAATACCTTAGTAAATCATTATTAAAACTTGGTTCTTTTATGCCATTTTCAGAGGCTAAGTTTTCGGCATTCTTAAATAATTTAGAATTAATATCTTTTAAAATAACCGATGCATTTACTTCTTCATTTGAATTTATAATATCTTCATCCACATATGATATTGCTGTGTAGCCTGGCGACCAAGGATATTCCCATTTAGGTGTTTCTATTATTCCTACTATTGTATAAGATTTTGTGGTTTCTTTTAATAAAAACTCCTGAATTGTACCTCCGTATCTTCTTAAGTCATCCTTTTGCTCAAGGATTATGTCATTTCCTTCATCATCTTCATAATGTCTTTGGCCAATATCAAAAGTTAAGGTATCACCTATTTTATAATTAACCCTTGCATTTTTTATTATAGCTTCAGAAATTACAATTTCATTTCCCCTTTCAGGTAATTTTCCTTCTACTAATTTAATAGGAAAGTTCTCAAAACCTGCTTTGTTATACTCCTGTAGGAAAATATAAGGTTTATTATTATTTTGACTTTCTTCTAAATAAGCATAGCCCAATTCCCTGCTTAAAATCACTTCTTTTGTTTCTTCATCGCTTTTAATTGCCTCTAATTGAGTTTTATTTATATTTTCATAAAGAACATGCCATTCCCCACCATCTGATATTACCTGTCTTCTAAGCATATCCATAAAAGAAATGCCCAAGGATGCTACTGCTGTAATCATAGCAACAGAAATTATTACTCCTATTATGGTAACTAATGTTCTTCTCTTGTTTAATAGTAACTGCCTTAAAGTTAGCTTATTTACAATATTCATGGACAGATCACCTCATTTTTAGTAATCTTACCATCTTCTATTGTAATAATTCTATCTGCTTGCAAAGCAATTCTTTCATCATGAGTAATCATAATAAGAGTTTGACCAAAGGTTTTATTAAACATTTTTAATAATTCAATAATTTCATTACCATTTTTACTGTCTAAATTCCCAGTAGGCTCATCTGCAAGCATTATTGCAGGGTTGCTTATTAAAGCCCTACCTATAGAAACTCTTTGTTGTTGTCCCCCTGAAAGCTGATTAGGTAAATGACTTAGTCTATTTTCTAATCCAAGTATTTTTACTATCTTATCAAACTGTTTTTTATCTACCTTGTGTCCATCAAGTAATAAAGGAAGAGTAATATTTTCCTCCACATTAAGAACAGGAATAAGATTATAAAATTGATATATAAGACCAATTTGCCTGCGTCTAAAAATCGCAAGCTGGGTTTCATTTAAGTTATATATATCTGTATTATCAATAAAAACTTTTCCACTTGTAGGTCTGTCCACACCCCCAAGCATATGTAATAGGGTAGATTTACCTGAGCCTGATGCTCCAACTATTGCAACAAACTCTCCCTTATTTACAGAAAAAGATACATTATTAAGTGCTTTTACTGCTGTTTCACCACTGCCATATTGCTTAGACAGGTTTTCTACTCTTACTATTTCCATTGTAAAACCTCCTATTTTCTTACTATGCTTAAAGTATATCTGCCTAAGATGACTATATAGTGACTGATTTATTACAGTTTAGTCACTTTTATTCCTTGTAAAATTTTATGCTAAACTCTGTACCTTCATCTTTCTTACTTTTAACACTTACATCTCCATTTTGACTAATTATAATACTCTTAGCCATAGCAAGACCTATACCAACACTTTCATCATTTGCATTTTTACCCTTATAAAACCTTTTAAAAATATAAGGTAAGTCTTCTTTTTCTATTCCCTTTCCCTTATCTGATATTTTAATTTCAGTATATAGGGGATTTTCTTCATAAAAAATTGAGATTCTTCCTTTATTT
>JAAYOT010000157.1 GCA_012520205.1 Clostridiales bacterium | reverse complement strand
CTAATTGGATCTTCTATTAATGTTGCCACTCTAAATTTATGAACATGACCATCTGCACATTCTGTTTTAGCATATACAAAGTGTACATGTCTTCCATCACCTACAGGTATAGCTCTTCCAACCCAAACCTTAATACAATGATGGTGATCTTCAAATGTGTCTGTTAATGTTTCTAATTTATGAATATGGTCTCTTCCATTATCTATTGGAATAGCGTCACCTGTAACTCCCGCAAAACGGTGATTATGAGGTTCTTCCCCTCTTTCATCTACAATAAAAGTACTTCCTTGAACTTCATGAACATGTCTTTTTATTTTTCTCTTACATTTACAGTCATCTCTTCTTGACATAACTTGCACCTCTTTTGTTTAATATTTTTTAAAGCATTAGTTTATATAATATAATATTAAAAGGCGCTTAATTATGTTACTTTGCTTACCTATTTTTTCGATTAAATAATATGTAGTGATAATGTAGAATGTACAATGTACATTCTGCATTGTACATTCTAAATTATTTTCCTTACTAGTATTCCTTCCTAAAAAGGGAAGAATGGGAAAAACGGGAAGAATGGTATTACATCTAGTCCAGCTAAAAGTGCTAATGGGAAAGACCTACGCCTAAACCTTCTTCTTGGCCTCCTTCTTCTAGGGCGTCCTTGTCCACCATATCCAAATTCTTGTCTTTCACAAGATAGGTCTTCTTCTACCATTGCAGGCTCAGCAACTAATAGGTTAACATTTTCCCTGTCAACACCTTCAATAATTCCTTCCACCATGGCTCCATCTTTTAGTGTTATAACAACATGAAAGGTCATGCATTTTCTACATCTATCATGCATAGATTGCATATCCCTATAGTTGTTTTCACCTCCATTATAATCCACTTTTCATCGTTCTCCTTTATAATATTATATTATTCACCTTTAATTATTTTCTAAGTACCCTCTCCTAAAGAAAGAAAAAAGGTAAAATATAAGGATAAGGTACTAAATCTAATGCAGCTAATAGTGCAAGTGGAAAAGTTCTACGCCTAAATCTTCTTGCTGGTCTCCTTCTTCTTTGACGGTCGAATTCTTCTCTTACATAAGATACATCTTCTTCCATCATTACAGGTTCACTAACTAGCATAGTAAAGTTTTCCCTATCAACACCTTCAATAATTCCATCAAACATACTTCCATCTTTCATTGTTATAACAACATGAAAAGTTATGTTTTTTCTGCATTGTTCACGCATAGAGTTCATATCTCTATAGTTGTTGTCATTTCCGTTATATTCCACTTTTTATCGCTCTCCTTTCTCTAATATGTTATTCATTTGTCAATAAAAGGTAACTATCCTAATAAAAGAATCTTTCTTAATAATTCGACAAAACTTTCTACACAAATACAATCAACTTTTCATATACTAGACTGTATTTTTATAAAGAGGTGTATAGTATGGTTAAGTATCCTGGTAATTGGATTCCAACGAAATCAATTGAAGAAATGCCTAATACAAATTATGATGTTTTAATTGTAGGAACTGGCCCTGGCGGTGGATCAGTATTATCAAGACTTTGTGAATTATGGAAAAATAATGAGGATAAAAAAAGCAGATAATTCAACTACTTTTGAGGATCGTTTCCCTGAATTTCCTGGTGCCAGAATGGTATATGCCCTTGGTGGAAGATCCTTGTTCTGGAATGCAGTTATTCCTAGACCAATAGAAAGTGAACTTAGAAAATGGCCTGTAAATCCCAGAGAACTAGCTGTTTATTATTGTATGGCTGAAAAAGCGTTGAATGCTACAACATCTTATGCTAAGGGTTCATCAATGCAAAATATTCTTTTAAGAAGACTTTATGGAAAAGGCATTCTTGAAGCAAGGGATTTACCAGTAGCTTTTGATATGGAAGCATCAAGACAAGGACTATGAGGTGGTCAATCAAATGAAGACAGGAATTGTTGAATCTGCTAAGGCCATGGGAGTAACCTTAGATCCTTCGACATTAGTATTAAGACCGCCAGGCTCTGATATGCATGAATCTTGTACATGTAGAATGGGATATGACCCAGAGACTTCAGCTACAAACCCACATGGTCAAATTCATGGGGTTGATGGATTATTTGTAGCAGATAATAGCCTTCTTCCATCTCTAACAGCTGCTGGTCCAGTACTATCTAGTGTAGCACTAGCAATGAGAGTTGCTGATTATATTTATCTTAAATCGAGATAGAAAGGATTTATAGAATTAAATTAACATAAAAAAATAAAAAGTCTACAATTTCTTATAGAATGAGCATTGTAGACTTTTTTAACTTAAAATTCCATTATCTAATAAAATTAGTTGCAATACCTGGTTCTACTTCTGGATATTCTATACCAGCCTTTTTTCCAGCTTCAATACATTTAAGAAGCCATGCCATATTTCTTCCAAGGGTTCTCATTGTCTGCATTCCTTCCAAATCCTGCATTACTTCCTCTGGGGTATTTCCATGAACTGAATTCCAATATTGAGAAGAAACAATAGGCATGCGATTGATTGTAAAGTACTTATTTATTTGATCAAAGGCTGCACTTGCTCCTCCACGACGACAGCTAACAATTGCTGCTCCAGGTTTATTAAAGAATATAGCTTTACCACTATAATAAACTCTATCTAAAAATGAAGTTAACATTCCAGAAGCTGCCGCATAGTGTACTGGTGTTCCATATATAAATCCATCT
>JAAYOT010000156.1 GCA_012520205.1 Clostridiales bacterium | reverse complement strand
TTCCCAACAATGAAACCTATAAAATAATTTAACATATTAAGTTAGAAGTAATAGAGTTGAATCTGCTATTTTACTACAAGTACATTCAACTCTTTACTTATAAATTTTTATGTAAATACATGCAATATATTAAAAATTAAAAAAAGTACTTGCAAAATTAAAAAAAGTTGATATAATAACTAGTGTAGTAAATGTTCCGTGGTAGCTCAATGGTGGAGCACTCGGCTGTTAACCGATAGGTTGGAGGTTCGAGCCCTCTCCACGGAGCCATTTTAATTTTAAAATTAATTTACAATATTCCGCGGTAGCTCAATGGTGGAGCACTCGGCTGTTAACCGATAGGTTGGAGGTTCGAGCCCTCTCCGCGGAGCCATTTTAAAAAAGGTTTTTATAAATATAGAATTATCTATGTTTATAAAAACCTTTTTTGTTTTGAAAATTTTATTTGATTCATCCTTTTCTAAAAAGTCTTATTACAGTAATATTACGAATTGATAGAAATTCTATTGACATAAATAAACCTTTTGATAAAATTAATATATAAATTTAATAAATACGTTGAAAAAGAAGAGTAGGCTTATAACTTTTTTTAGAGAGACGGTGGGTGGTGCAAATCGTTAAAAGTATAAGTTGAAGGGAGCTTTTGAGTATTATGTTAACGGAAAAGTTGGGCTAAAGCCAAGAAGGGTGGAACCGCGGAATTAAATTTCGTCCCTTTAGGTTTTGGGCCTTTTTTTATTTTATAAAAATGGAGGTATTAAAATGGCTGTAGAAAAAACTATGGAAAAAATCGTTTCACTTTGCAAAAGTAGAGGTTTTATATTCCAAGGGTCAGAAATATACGGAGGACTTGCAAACTCATGGGATTATGGCCCTCTAGGAGTAGAATTTAAAAATAATGTAAAGCAGGCTTGGTGGAAGAAGTTTGTGCAAGAAAGCCCATATAATGTAGGTGTAGATTGTGCAATACTTATGAATCCAGAAGTGTGGGTTGCTTCAGGACACGTTGGAGGGTTTTCAGATCCTTTAATGGATTGTAAGGAATGTAAATCAAGATTCAGAGCTGATAAAATAGTAGAAGATCATATGACTGAAAATGGAGCAGAAGTAGCTAGTGCAGATGGCTGGAGTCATGAAGAATTAAAGGATTATATAGAAAAGAATAATATAGTTTGCCCAAAATGTGGTAAATTAAATTATACTGATATAAGAAAATTCAATTTAATGTTTAAAACTTTCCAAGGAATAACTGAAGATTCAGCTAGTACAATATATCTTAGACCAGAAACAGCACAAGGTATATTTGTAAACTTTAAATCAGTTCAAAGAAGCTCAAGAAAGAAAGTTCCATTTGGTATAGCTCAAATAGGTAAATCCTTTAGAAATGAAATTACACCTGGTAACTTTACTTTTAGAACAAGAGAATTTGAGCAAATGGAATTAGAATTCTTCTGCAAGCCGGGAACAGATTTAGAATGGTTTGAATATTGGGAAAAATACTGCTGGAACTTCCTATTAAATTTAGGAATGAATGAAAAGGCCTTAAGAATGAGACAGCACTCTCCAGAAGAATTATCATTCTATTCAAAAGCAACATCTGATATAGAATATTTATTCCCATTTGGTTGGGGAGAATTATGGGGAATAGCAGATAGAACTGACTATGACCTAAAGCAACATCAAGAGCATTCAGGTCAAGATATGACATATTTAGATCCTACAACTAACGAAAGATATATTCCATATGTTGTTGAACCATCCCTTGGAGCAGATAGAGTTGCTTTAGCTTTCCTAGTTGATGCTTATGATGAAGAAGAATTAGAAGGTGGAGATAAGAGAACAGTGATGCGTCTGCATCCAGCTTTAGCACCATATAAAGCTGCTGTTTTACCATTATCAAAGAAACTTTCAGATAAGGCTTTAGAAGTATATTCACAATTAAGCAAAAAATTCAATATAGAATACGATGAAGCAGGAAGTATAGGTAAGAGATATAGAAGACAAGATGAAATAGGAACTCCATTCTGTATTACAATAGACTTCGATACAGAAACTGATGGATCTGTTACTGTTAGAAATAGAGATACAATGCTTCAAGAAAGAATCAAGATAGAAGATTTAGATGCTTATATTGAAAAAAGTTTAGAATTTTAATTAATATAATTGGTCTTCCTTAAAATATAAAATTATCTTATTTTAAGGGAGGCCTGTTTTTGTATTTAGCTATTTTAAGTGATATAATTACATAGAACTTGGACATAATTAAGATAGATTGTACATTAAAAGTGCCTCACACTTTTTGTTATGAAATTAATATAATGTTTTATATATTACTTTGGAGGAATGTGATGAAAAAGCAGTTTAGTGAATTTAAAGAGTTTATAAAGGGTAAAAATGTAGCGGTTGTAGGTATAGGAGTTAGCAATATACCTCTTATAAGATTTTTAGTTAAACTTGGTGCGGTTGTAACAGCTTTTGATCAAAAAACTAGAGAAGAGTTAGGGGAAATTGCTGATGAATTTGATAATTTATCAGTTTCCTTAGAGCTGGGAGAAGGATATTTAGATAGGTTAACAGGATTTGATCTTGTTTTTAAAACGCCTTCAATGAGAATTGATTCAGAAGCTTTGGTAAGGGCTAAAAATGAGGGGGCATACATAACTTCTGAAATGGAGGAGTTTGTTAGATATTGTAAAGGTAAGGTTTTTGGAGTAACAGGAAGTGACGGGAAAACAACAACAACTACAATAATATCAAAATTATTAAGTGAAGCTGGATATAAAACTTGGGTTGGAGGAAACATAGGAACGCCATTATTTGCAAATATAGAAGAAATAAATGAAGAAGATATGGTTGTTTTAGAGTTATCAAGTTTTCAGCTTATGACTATGAATCTTCCAATAGAAGTTGCACTAGTAACAAATTTAGCGCCAAATCACTTAGATATGCATAAAGATATGCAGGAGTATATAGATTCTAAAAAAAATATATTCTTATATCAAGATAAAAGGGGAGTTTTAGTTTTAAATAGAGAAAATGAAATAACACATAGTTTTGTAGAAGAAGCTAAGGGGAAAGTTTTAGAATTTAGCTCAAAAAGGGAAATAAAAGATGGAGCATATTTTAAAGATAATATCTTGTTTTTAAATGAAGAAGAAGTATGCAATAAGGATGATATTGTAATAAAGGGAATGCACAATATAGAAAATTACCTTGCAGCCTTTTTAGCGGTTAAAGATGATGTTTCAATATCTGTTATGAAAAAAGTTGCACAAACCTTTACTGGTGTAGAGCATAGATGCGAATTGGTAAGGGAAGTAGATGGAGTTAAATATTATAATGACTCGATAGCATCAAGTCCCACTAGAACATTGGCAGGCCTTTTTGCTTTTGATAGAAGGGTTATCCTTATAGCGGGGGGATACGACAAACAAATACCTTTTGAACCCCTAGCAGAGGAAGGACATCCTTATATAAAACATCTGATACTCCTTGGGGATACTAAGGAACAAATAAAAAAATCCTTTGATAAATTAAAAGAAGAAAAGGGAATTGATACTTCGATTGTTCTTGTTAATACCTTAGAAGAAGCAGTTGAAAAAGCAAGAGAGCTGTCAGAAGAAGGAGATGTAGTAACTTTATCACCAGCTTGTGCTTCCTTTGATATGTTCCCTAATTTTGCGGTAAGAGGTAATAAATTTAAAGAAATAGTTAATAAGCTTTAATATGGATATAACAATAGGACCCTTGTTTTTAAACAGAGGGTCCTATTGTTATATAGGCCATTACTCCACGTTTAAAACTTGAATTCCATTAAGATTTGATGCCTTCTCAACAAATATCTTGTCATTTGTAATGAAATAATCATTAACAAAATCAGATAATATTAAGGTTGATTCAAATTTATCTTCATTAGTATTCATAGTTAATGAATGTAAGGAATTTGGACTTTCACTATTTATAAAATAAATCTTATCATTATATTGTTTCAAGTTGTATCCTTTAATATAGGAATGCTTTGTTATTTTATTTTGAGATAAGTTTAAAAAATAAAGTGTATTATCATTACTGGAATCAAAAAATAATAGTCCATTATTATAAGTAATAAAACTATCTACAGAAACATCTGTTAATTTAATATTGCTTGTTCCATCAGATTTTAAGGCGTATAAGTTAGAATTATCATCTAAATTCTGATAGAAAATAAAGTTGTTATTAAATATAAATTTTCCTGCTCTCTTGTTTGAAAGTAGTTTTTTTTCATTTGACTTAACATTATAAGAATAAATAAGCTTATCTGATGAGTTTATATAGTAAAAATAATCATCTTTAGAAATTAAATCAACAGCAATATCATTACTTAATTTGCTAAAGGTATCTTTTTCATAGTCAAATTTATAAAGTCCCTTATTATCCTGAGATATTGATGAAAAATAGATTATATTATCTATACTATTTATGTAACTAATTGAATAATCAAAAGAAGTCTTTATGTAATCTTCATTTATATATGTATTGCTATCAGGAATTTCAGCTAAAGTTAATTTATTATTATCCTCTGGATTTGGAAAAAATAATAAATTCCCTAAATATAAAAATTTATTAGAAGTTAAAGTTTCTGTTGAAAGAATAACATTTTTGCTAGTATCTTTCTTATTATCTGTAAATGATACCTTTGATGAAATATTATTTTTTGTTTCCTGGGTATTAGGGGTAGAGGCTGTATCATTTTCGCCTTCTTCTGCACCTTTTGAACAACCTACTAATAAGAGTGTTAACATTAATAATATAGGAAATGCCTTTTTAAACATAATTACCTCCCAAATATTTTAATAATATACTATAATTTTAAAGTAAAACCCTTGTTAAGTAAAATAGAAATACTATCTTTTTAATCAACATCTCCTGGTGTGTTATTATAAGAAAAGATTAGAAATTTAAAGAAAAATAAAGTAATATAAAAATAATATGAATTAATTAGTAAGAATTCTAAATTAACAATTTATTTTACGTGTTATTATAAATATCGTCTTCGAGAGCGAGGGACAAAAGCTAAATAAAATTGACACAAAAAATGTTGACAAATTAAACATTAAGTGTTAATATAAAAAAGCGGTCGATTGAGCGCAAACTTTTAAAATTATAAGTAGATCTTTGAAAATTGAACAGAATATAAGTAATAACACAAACCAGCAATTCTTTTGAATGTCTAAAAACAAGACTCAAAGTAATTTGAGCACAGATTAAACTTTTTAGTGAGAGTTTGATCCTGGCTCAG
>JAAYOT010000155.1 GCA_012520205.1 Clostridiales bacterium | reverse complement strand
TAACCATGGGTCTTTTAAGTCTTAAAAATTCATTTCTAAGAAATTCTAGAGCTGTAAATAGTTCAGACATATTATAAACAGGTGGAGGATCCATATTATTTTCTCTAATTAATCTTTGAAAATTAGTAGACTGGAAAAGTTTAACTATTACAAAGTCGCATCTATTGGCAACGCCTTCCAAGTCTGGGTTTTCTCCTCGCGCACCTATAATACCAGCAACTTTAGTGCCGTGTCCAACTTCATCTCTTGAAGGAACTATTGTAAAAGGATCTTGGTTATTTCTGTTTGCTTGAATTGCAGAGTTTATTTGTTCGTTTGTGAACACCTTACCAATATACATATTATAATCATCCTGAAACTCATCTGACCTTATATTTTGATCCCATAAGCTAATTATTCTAGATGTACCATCTTCCCTTATAAATTCAGGATTTAAATAATTAATTCCAGTATCTATAATTCCTACAATTACCCCTCTTCCTGTTAAATCTAAATAAGGATTTAGCTTGATATTATTTATATTGTCAACAAAAGAAGGAGAAATTTCTTGAAGTACTAGCATAGTTCGAATATCTATAAATACTATTGAAGGAACATCCCTTCGAAGTCTATCTATATCATTTTCACTAACTGCAATAACACCAAAAGTTTCATTAATAGCAACACCACATGCATAATCCACTCTTGCTATTTCTTCAATAAAAGGTCCTCTATATTCAATTAAAAAATTTCCAACAGATGGATCGAAAAATAAATAACAATTGCTTCCAACCATAAATTCTCCTAAAAATACATAAGATTATACAACATTATATTAATTAAAAATAGAAAAAATGATTATTTGTTATAAAAATTATTTAATTGTAATTAAATTCAATAAAAAAATATAAATATAAAAAGAAAAAGAATAAATAATAATAAGGAGAAAGTAAGCAGCTGATTTTAATATGATAAAATTTTAACAAAATAAAAATGATTAATACTTATATGGAAATGAACTGGAGGTTATTGTGTGAAAAAGATATTAATTATAAGTATTTGTATTGTATTAGTAGTGGTATCTAATGTTTGGAATGTTAAAGCTAGCATTAGCGAAGATAAGGAAAAGATAAAAGTTGCAGTGTTTTTTTACGATGAAGACAATGACTATAACATTGCTCTAAAAAACAATTTGATAGAAATCAATGAGAGGAGCAATGGTAATGCAGAACTAACTTTTTATGATGCTAAAGAAGAGCAAGAAATTCAAAATAATCAACTTGATGAAGTCTTGAGGGAAGGGATAGATATAATATTTATTAATATGGTTGATAATAATAAGTCAGCAGATATAGTTAATAAAGTAAAGGAACATAATGTGCCATTAATTTTTTTTGCTAGAGAGCCTAAGTCTTTTAATGCCATAAAATCTTATGGTAAATCATTTTTTATTGGTACTGATGATTGTGAATTAGGTAAAGTTAAAGGAGAGATGATAATAAATCAAATTAAGAAAAATAAAATAAGTGATAGGAATCGCAATAGAAAATTAGATTATATTCTGCTAAGAGGAAATAAGGAAAGTATAGAGTCAAAATTAAGAAGTAAATGTGTATTACAAAGATTGGCAAAGG
>JAAYOT010000017.1 GCA_012520205.1 Clostridiales bacterium | reverse complement strand
TTTTTCTTTATATTATTAAATTTTTAGTAATTTCCCTACTTGAAGTACTTTTTTTTAATATATTTTAAAATATATTATACTTTGAGGAATAATTCTTAATATTTTAATAAATAACTAAAACTTTTTTTATATTAGCAGCTACTTATTTTTTATAATTTTAAAAAATTATTATAAAAAAGGAATATGATCCTCCCTAATATAAGAAGTATCATATTCCTTTTATTTAAAATTTTTTATTCTAAACTGGAACCCGTTAACTGATTAATACATTCCTTCCATTCCTGGAGCGCCAGCTGGCATTGGATTTTCTTTTTCTGGAGCATCAACTACTGCTGCTTCTGTAGTTAAGAATGTTGCTGCAACTGAAGCTGCATTTTGAAGGGCTGATCTTGTAACCTTAGTTGGGTCAACTATACCAGCTTTAATCATATCAACATATTCTCCTCTTAATGCATCGTATCCAATTCCTGCTTCTGAGTTTCTAACTCTTTCTATTATTACTGAACCTTCAAGACCTGCATTAGTTGCAATTTGTCTCATTGGTTCTTCTAATGCTCTTACTATAATATTTATACCTATTTGTGTATCTTGTACATCAGAAGTTACCTTTGCTACTTCGTTAATTGCATTAACATAAGCAGCCCCACCTCCTGCTACAATACCTTCTTCAACAGCTGCTTTTGTAGCCGCTAAAGCATCTTCTATTCTTAGCTTTTTCTCTTTAAGTTCTGTTTCTGTAGCTGCACCAACTTTAATTACTGCAACTCCACCTGCTAACTTAGCTAATCTTTCAGTTAATTTTTCTTTATCAAATTCTGAAGTTGTTTCTTCTATTTGAGCTTTTATTTGTGAAACTCTTTCTTTAATATCTTCACTTGATCCCTTACCATTTACTATAGTAGTAGTTTCTTTAGTTACCTTTACACTTTCAGATTGTCCAAGCATATCTACAGTAACATCTTTCAATTCTATTCCTAATTCATCAGAAATTACTGTACCACCTGTTAAAATAGCTATATCTTGAAGCATTTCTTTTCTTCTATCTCCAAAGCCTGGTGCTTTAACTGCAACACAAGTGAAAGTTCCTCTTAACCTGTTAACTACTAATGTAGTTAATGCATCTCCCTCTACATCTTCAGCTATAATTAACAGTTTCTTTCCTGATTGAACTATTTGCTCTAATATTGGAAGAATTTCTTGTATGTTAGAAATCTTTTTATCTACAATTAAGATATATGGGTTGTCTAATACAGCTTCCATTTTTTCTGTATCTGTTACCATGTAAGCTGATACATATCCCCTATCAAATTGCATACCTTCAACAACGTCTAATTCTGTTCCCATTGATTTTGATTCTTCAACAGTAATAACGCCTTCGTTACCTACCTTCTCCATTGCATCTGATATTAACTTACCAACTTCTTCATCTGCTGCTGAAATTGCTGCAACTCTTGCTATATCTTCTTTTCCATTTACAGGCTTTGAAGCTTTCTTTATTTCTTCAACAGCCTTATCTACAGCCATTTTAATACCATTTCTTATTAGGATTGGGTTAGCTCCAGCAGTTACATTCTTTAAGCCTTCTCTTATAATTGATTGAGCTAAGAGAGTAGCTGTTGTAGTACCGTCCCCTGCAACGTCATTTGTTTTTGTTGCAACTTCCTTTACTAATTGAGCTCCCATATTTTCATATGGATCTTCTAATTCTATTTCTCTAGCAATTGAAACACCATCATTAGTTATAAGTGGTGAACCAAATTTTTTCCCTAATACAACGTTTCTTCCCTTTGGTCCTAAAGTTACTTTAACTGTATCAGCTAAAGTATCTACCCCTGTTTGCATTGCTCTTCTTGCATCTTCACTAAATTTAATTAACTTTGCCATAATTTTAACCTCCCTATTCTACTATTGCTAAAATGTCATCTTGTTTTAAGATAGTATATTCTTCTCCATTTACTTTTACTTCTGTTCCAGCATATTTTGAATAAAGTACTTTATCTCCAACTTTTACTTCCATTTCACATCTTTTTCCATCAACTATTGCTCCAGGTCCTACTGCTACGACCTCCGCTTCTTGAGGTCTTTCCTTTGCAGATCCAGTTAGAACGATTCCACTTTTTGTTGTTTCTTCTGCTTCTAACTTTTTAATTACTACTCTATCTGCTAGTGGTTTAATATTCATGAAAAATCCCTCCTAAAATTCTAATA
>JAAYOT010000154.1 GCA_012520205.1 Clostridiales bacterium | reverse complement strand
TTTCAATAATTCTACCATCAGCTGCAACCATGTCACCAGCTTCTAGCATTAATATATCTCCAGGAACTACTTCTTTAGAAGGAATTTCAATCTTTTTTCCATCCCTAATAACTTTTGCAGTAGGGGAAGATAAAGCTTTAAGACTATCTAAAGATTGTTCAGCTTTAAAGTGCTGTACAGTTCCTAAAACTGCATTTAAAGTAATAACTGCAATAATAACTAATGTACTTTCTGCATCACCAGTAGCCATTGAAATTAAAGCTGCAATAATTAGTATTATTACAAGTAAATCTTTAAATTGACTAAAGAAAACCTCCCAAACAGTAGCTCTTTTCTTCTGTGTTAGTTCATTATAACCATACTTGTCCAAATTTTCTTTTGCTTGTTTTTCAGTAAGACCAGATTTTGAAACATTAAATTCCTTTAGTGTTTCTTCATAGGTTTTAGAAAAAAACTTTTTCATATTTAATCCTCCAAACTAAATAATAAATTTGTAATTACTTAATTCTAATATGTTGTGAGCCTCAAGAAATAAAAAAAAGGAGACTCTTAATACAATTTTTAATAAATAAAAACTGTATTAAAAGTCTCGTAACCATTAAGGTATATAACACCAGGCAATTGCCGCGTATGTTGATGCTATATTTTTTACTACTCCCTTTTAACTTACAACATATTAAATTTAATTCAATTACTAATCTAATAATAAAGATTCATAAGAAAAAAGTCAAGAAGAAAAAAATTAAAAATTTATCTAAAAATAAAAAAATCTATAATCATATAGGAAATCACAAATTAAAAATAGACGGCATATGATAATACATAAGTACTACGTGGAGTTGAAATTTATTGATATACGGGCTGATTTTAGCAGGGGGAAAAGGGACAAGACTTTATCCCTTATCAAGATCAAGTAATCCAAAACAGTTTTTAAAGATTATAAACAATAAAAGTTTTCTTCAAAATACAGTAGATAGAATAATTCCATTGATAAATAAAGAGAACATTTATGTTGTTACAAATAAAGAATATCAAGAGAAAATAAAAGATGAATTAGAAAATATAGAATCGGAGAATATTTTTACTGAGCCACAAAATAAAGAAACAGCAACCTGCATTGGTTTGTCAGCTGTTAAACTTTTAAAAAAAGATAAAGATGCTGTAATGGTTGTATTGCCTTCAGATCATCATATAGAATATGAAAAAGTTTATTTACAAACCTTAACCCAAGCGGTGGAGATAGCTAATAAAAAAAGGGGAATAGTAACCCTTGGAATTACTCCAACAAGAGCTGAAACTGGTTATGGTTATATTCAAATGGGGCCAAGAGTCCAATCTTCAACAATACCAACTTTCAAGGTTGCAAGGTTTACTGAAAAACCTAACGTGGAAGTGGCAAAGGATTTTATCTTAAAGGGAACTTATTTGTGGAATTCAGGAATGTTTGTTTTTAGAGCAGATGTTATATTGAGGGAAATAGAAAAATACCTGCCAGACTTATATAAGTCCCTTATGGAAATTTATAAAAACATTGGGGAAGAAAATGAAGAAGCTGTTATAGAAGAACAGTATTCAATGATAGATGGAATATCAATAGATTTTGGAATTATGCAGAAAACGAGAAAAGGTTATGTTATAAAAAGTGACTTTATCTGGGATGATATTGGAAGTTTTTCAGCATTAAGTAGGTATATGGAGGAAATGGGAAGTAACAAAGTGAGTAAAAAGGTATATTTACAGGATAGCGAGAACTGTTCTATATTCGGAAATAAGAATTTAATAATAGGTCTTGGAATAAAAGATTTAGTTATAGTAGATTCGGGAGATGTTATATTAATAATGGATAAAAATAAAGATCAGGAAATTAAGCATCTCTTAAATGAATTAAATGAAAAACCGGAATTTGAAGAATATATTTAATATGTTAATTAACATTTTCTAAAAATAAGGTTGCTAAAAATTTGAAATTCGGCAGCCTTATTTTTGTTTAAAAAAGAGGTGTTTTATTGTATAATTAAATTATGTAAAGGAGTTGTGGATATGAGTATTGAGAAGAAGAAGGATTTTATAATCAATGTAATATATATAATAGCAGTAGGATCAATAGTATATGGTATTTTCAAATATGCAATTCCGTGGCTTATGCCTTTTGTTATCGGATTTTCCGTAGCATTTATACTTAAACCAGCAATAACCTTAGTATCAGATAAGTATAAAATTAATAGAAAATTAGTTGCTGGAATCTTTGTTACCTTATTTTATGTAACGGTTGGTGCTTTAATTACATTACTAATTATAAAGTTATCCATGTCTATTAAGGATTTATTTTTAGCTTTGCCTAGTATATACATGACAAAGGTAGAGCCTGCAGTTTATGAAATAACCTATAATATAGAAGGTTTAATTTCCAAGTTAGATCCAGAGATAGTAGAGACTATTACAGATATTCTTTTATCTTTAGTAAACTCCCTTGGAAGTTTAATATCAAATTTATCCACTAAAATTGTTAAGATTATTTCATCAGCAGTTTCATCAGTACCAGCATTTTTTATAATAGTTTTATTTTCAATTATTTCATCTTACTTTTTTGCCCTTGACTACAAGGTAATAACAGGCTTTGTGGAGAGGCAATTACCAGAAAAAACAGCAAAAATACTATTTCAAGCTAAGGAAGGTTTAGGAAAAACCTTATTAAAGTTTATAAAATCTTACTCAATTATAATTTCTATAACCTTTATTGAAATATTTTTAGGATTAACTTTATTAAGAGTAGAAAAAGCAGGAACAATAGCTCTCATTATTGCAATATTTGATATACTTCCTATTCTTGGTGCAGGTGGTGTTTTAATTCCTTGGGCAATACTTGAGTTAATAAAGGGAGAGATCTTCCTGGGAATAGGTATATTCTTAATGTATATTCTAATTACTGTAGTGAGAAATATAATTGAGCCGAAAATAGTTGGAAAAGAAGTAGGATTACATCCAATAATCATGCTTACATGCATATATCTTGGAATAAATTTATTTGGATTTATAGGAATCTTTGTTTTACCAGTAACAATGACAATGTTGGTAAATTTAAATAGAACAGGAAAAATAAAATTATTTAAATAACTAGATAAAAAGTTTGATTTTTATTGACAAATTTCTACGAATTAAATATAATGAATGAGGTTGAAAATTTCAGGCATAGGGAAGCATACGATATTTTATATTGATTACAGAGTTCTATAAAGCTTTGTGCAAATTTAAGACTTATATATAACTAACTGCTAAGTTATATATAAGTCTATTTTTTTATATATTTATTAATGAAATTCAATAAATACTATAAAAATTAGATGAAATGTTAAATAAAAAATGTATAATAGGTATAATAAAGAAAAGGTAGCTATATAAATTGTATTAATATAGCCGTTTTAAAAATGGAAGAAAAGTGATAAAATATAATATATAATTGTGAAATAATTAATAGGAGAGAGATAAAATGGAAAAGAAGAAGAATATTTCAATGGCTGTAATAAAAAGACTTCCTAAATATTATAGATATTTAAAAGAACTACTAAAAAATGATGTAGAAAGAATATCATCAAAGGAATTAGGAGAAAAGATAGGTTTTACAGCTTCACAAATACGTCAAGATCTAAACAACTTTGGTGACTTTGGGCAACAGGGTTATGGATATAATGTTAAAGATTTATATAATCAAATAGGATTAATTTTAGGATTAGATAGAGAGTATAAAGCTGTCTTAATTGGTGCTGGTAACATAGGTCAGGCCATAGCTAACTATAGATTTAATGAAAATGGATTAGATATAGCAGCTATTTTTGATGCAAATCCAAAACTTGTAGGAATAAAAATAAGAGATGTAGAAATAAGAGATATTGACTATTTAGATACTTACTTAGAAGAGAATAATATTGATATGGGAATAATATGTGTTCCTAGAAATAATGCACAAACTGTTTGTGATAGATTAATTAAAGGTGGAGTAAAGGGAATATGGAATTTTGCTCCTGTAGATTTAAGTATTCCAGAAGATGTAACGGTAGAAAACGTACATTTATCAGAAAGTTTATTAACATTAATATACTTATTGCATGATCAACAAAACTAGAAGCACACAAGGGATGTGTGCAATGCATAATTCAAAAGGCAAAATGCACAATTAAGGATGATTTTCAGCGGGCTGAAAATCTGAAATATATGTTTAATAAAATAAGGCTGTCACACTAAATTTAGTGCGACAGCCTTATTTTAATTTTTAGATTATAATAAATATTATTAATGTTGAAATTAAGTTACTACTTAAATTCACTATATCATTATTAATAAAAGATACTCCCTTAATAAGCTTATTAATTTTTCCTTTGTAAAATCTTTTCTCAGTAATAGTATTTAATTCTTCACAATAGTATTGAGCTTGAAGGGATGCTCCAAGTAAACTATCTATTACTGCTCCTAAAAAGCCTATTAAAAGACAGTAAATAGAATAAATTAGCCCTTCTTTAATATCCCTGAAAATAATTATATTCAATATAAAATGTATTAAAGATATAAATAAGGATCCTAAAAAGGCAAAAGTTGTTCCTAAAAGACTAATTCCACCGGACATTCCAGCTTCTAATGGTTTAAGGTTTAATATATTTATAGGTTTTCTTTTGCTTAATACTCCAACTTCTGAAGCCCAAGTATCAGCAGCTGCAACTGCAAAAGATACTCCATAGGCTAATAAAAAAATAGAGCTTGGATTAAAACTGTTCCAAGAACTATGGCAGCTATCAAGCCACTCTTATTAAGAGAAGACCTTTTATAAGCTGCAAAGGCTATTAAAAAAGAGAAAGTTAGTCCTACTAAAAAATCTAACATCTAATCACATCCTAAAATAATATATTAATAATGCACTTAAATAACTAATAAGTTATCTGCTCCATAAGGAGAAGGTTGAAAATTATACTTAATAATAATTGTACTAATAAAAATT
>JAAYOT010000153.1 GCA_012520205.1 Clostridiales bacterium | reverse complement strand
TAGAACTAGAAAGTCAACTAAAAGGAATTGTACCAATATCAGGACTTCTTGCAATTATGAGTGTAGGAATAATAATAAAGCAAAAATATAATATTCTAGGAAAAAGACTGTCTGGGAAATATAATAAATTATGGGTTGGGGCAGAAGTGTTACTATTTGTCCTTGTAGGAGCAACAGTGGATTTAAGTTATGCATTTAAAACAGGGGTATCAGCTATAATTGTAGTTATTGGAGCTTTAGCAATAAGAATGCTAGGAGTGTATATATGTTTAATAAGAACAAAGATAACTGTGAAGGAAAGAATATTCTGCATGTTAGCATACACCCCTAAAGCTACAGTTCAAGCAGCAATTGGTAGCATTCCACTATCAATGGGATTAGCCTGTGGTCAGCAAGTATTAACAGTTGCAGTTTTATCTATCCTTATTACAGCGCCCTTTGGAGCAATTTGTGTAGATAAGAGCTATAAAAAGTTGTTGTCAGGTGTTGGCATTGTTTAGTGACTCTTTTTTATATCATTTAACTTAAATAGTCATCTTCCCAATTTCATGGAATAACTTTGTTATCAAGTTTTGAAAATAACATAAAGGCTGAATGTGCTATAATTAAGATAAAAATTATAAGGAGTGTACAAATGAATAATAAAGTAATATTTCTAGATATAGATGGAACACTAGTTGATGATGATGGATATGTGCCAGAATCGGCAAGGGAAGCTTGCATTAAGGCAAGAGAAAATGGGCATAAAATATTTTTATGTACAGGAAGATCTAAACCAGAAATATATGATTTTATATATGAAATAGGCTTCGATGGAACTATTGGGGCAGGGGGAGGTTTCATAGAAATTGGACAAGATATGCTCTACCATAAAAAGTTTAGCCAAGAAGCTGTTAGAAAATTGGTAGATTTCTTTAATGAAAATGAAATTGATTTTTATATTGAATCAAATGGGGGGCTTTATGCAAGTGAAAATTTAAAGCCTCATTTAGAAAGGTGCATATATGGTGACCTTGAAAATGATGAGGAAGCTAGAATAAAAAAGGAAACAAAGCCAAACCCATTTGTAGATGCATTAATATATGGAGAAAAAAATCTATATAGGGATGATGTAAATAAGGCGTGTTTCTTAGCTTCGGATAAAGTATCCTTTAATGAAATAAAAGAAATATTTGAAGATGAATTTGAAGTAATTCAATGTACAGTACCTGCCTTTGGTGATGATAGTGGAGAACTAGCTGTAAAGGGAGTACATAAGGCTATTGCAATTGAAGATTTACTTAATCATTTAAATATAGATAAACAAGATACTATTGCTATAGGTGATGGCTTAAATGATATTGAAATGTTTCAATTTTGCAATATAGGAGTAGCAATGGGAAACGCAAAGGACAAGCTTAAAGAAGTTGCAGATTTTATAACAGATGATGTTGATAAGGATGGGCTTTATAAAGCCTTTGTAAAATTGGAATTAATTTAAATTAATTGAAATTAACTTAAATGGGGGACTGACTTCCTTACAAGAAATGTAAGGGGGTAACCCTTATTACATAAAATGGCAATTAAATACTTGTAAATGATTAGAATTTGGTATATAATAATTGTAATTATAAAAAAGGAGGGGAGATCGTGGCTAATATAGTTAGTACTTTTAAGTTTACTACAAATAAACAATGGAAATATAGCAGCTCAGTACAAAAAAGTGCAATTTTAGGTTTTAACGGGAGAAGTGCGTCCATTTTTAGAATAAATACTAACTATTGTATAAATCCATGATTCCTATTTTTCCTTAGCTATAATATATAAATTTTATTGCTAATAATTTAGAAGTAATTTTAGAAATTTGGACTCAAGGTTTATACTTTGAGTCTTTTTATATGTATTTATAAATAAGT
>JAAYOT010000152.1 GCA_012520205.1 Clostridiales bacterium | reverse complement strand
TAGATTTAGGGAAGGATTTTTATGCCCCTCAAGTATTTAAGGATAAGCAAAATAGAACTATACTGATTGGTTGGATGGGATTACCTGAAGAAGAGGATAATTATGCAACTAAGGAGTTAGGCTGGGTTCACTGCCTTACTATGCCAAGGGAGCTTATTTTAAAAGATGATACTATTTATCAAGTTCCTCTTAAAGAATTTGAAAACTATAGAACTGAACTATTAGAAGATGATAAAAATGTAATATGCAGGGAATGGAAAACTGATAAATTAAAAGATAATTCTTATGAATTACTTTTAGATATAGATAATTTAGAATCTAATAGGCTAGAATTAAGGTTTCTTGAGGGGAAGGATGAATATTCTTCACTTGTATTTGATTGTGAAAAGGGAATTGGCTTTTTGGATAATAATAAATTAATTAATGGGGTAAAATCTATTAGAAAGTTTAAGTTTAATGAGAATAAGATAAAAATTCATATGTTTGTGGATAAATCAGCAGTTGAGATATTTCTTCAAGATGGCAAAACTGTTTTATCAAGCAGGGTTTATCCTGAAGAGGCTAGCACTGGGTTAAGAATATTATCTAAAAATAATATTAATATAAGGGAATTAAAGCTTTGGAGTTTAGGAGAGATGGTATATGAGGAATAAGATTTTTTGTATTGGAGAATTATTAATTGATTTTATAGGTAAAGATAAGAATAAAGCCTTATCAAAAACTGTTAATTTCGAAAAGAAAGCAGGAGGAGCACCGGCTAATGTGGCTGCAGCTGTTTGTAAATTAGGTGGGGAAGCCTATTTCTTAGGTCAAGTTGGTAAGGATTCCTTTGGAAAGTTTTTAATTGAAACATTAAAAGAAGTTAATATTAATGTGGAAATGACTAAGATGGAGGGTTATACTACCTTGGCTTTTGTTTCCATTGATGAAAATGGAGAGAGAGATTTTGAATTCCATAGGGGAAGCGATGGAGATTACAGTTTTTCCAGCATTGATTTAAGTAAAATAAGCAATAAGGATATTATACACTTTGGTTCTGCAACAGGTTTTTTAGAGGGAGAATTAAAAAATACTTACTATAAATTATTAGATTATGCTAAAGAAAATAATATATTTGTTTCCTTTGATCCTAACTATAGAGATGCATTGATTACAGCAGATAAGCTTGAAGGATTTATTGAAGATTGTAAGAAGTTTATTAAGGAATCAGATTTTATTAAATTAAGTGATGAGGAAATTAGGCTTATAACTTCTGAAGAAAATATAGAAACAGCAGTTAAAAAGATTCATGAGATAGGAGCTAAAATTGTTGCTGTTACATTAGGTTCTAAAGGAACCTTAATAAGTAATGGTAGTGGAGAAATAGTGCCATCAATAAAGATAAAACAAGTTGATTCAACAGGAGCTGGTGATGCTTTCGTAGGAGCAGTATTAAAACAAGTAGCAGAATTAGAGGACAAGAAAAATATTAGTTTTGACAAGTGGAAAGAAATAGTTGCTTATGCTAATAAGGTAGGTGCAATAACTTGTACTAATTATGGGGCAATTGCCTCTATGCCTACAGCGGAAGAAATATTTTAACAATTAATGATTAACAATTGGGATTAGAATCAAATATTATATATTTTCATTTTTGAAAAATAAATTAGGGAAGCTTATTTGCTTCCCTTAAGTTTTCTTATTTATAATTAAGGATTTTCCATGTATTCCTTCCAATCATGACCAGAAATAAGGATTGCTTCTTTTTCAAATCGATCATCATTTGCTTTATTATAGCAATATACATAGCACTTTTCTTTTGTGCCGTCTTCAAATTCAACCTCAAGAAGCTTTTTATTATATTCATTATTAGGGTTTCCTTCACTTATAAAGCCTTCCATTTTATCAATAGCTTTCATAACATTTTCATAATCTTTAATTTCCATAACTTCACCAATGACTTCACCAGTCCCAGGAAGAATTGCTGGATAACCCTTATAAGGCATGTGGTATAAATCAGCATTTTTAAGTTTTCCAATCCTAGTTGAAATTACTTTTCCACTTAAGTAGCTATTATAATTAAAGAAGCCTTCTCTTAAACTGCCATAGGTAAATATTTTTATATTTTTTGACATTAGCAGATGGTTCCTCCTATTGTTTTTACATCCTCCTTATTTTCAATTGCTGCCTTAAGGCATATTTCTAGCCCCTTTACAATTTCATCTAGGGACATTGAAGGCGTATTGGGCTTCTTAGCTACTTGTGATGTCATATAAGGTATATGTATAAACCCACCTCTTACATTAGGAAATTTTTTATCTATCATATACATTAATCCATACATTACGTGATTGCATACAAAAGTTCCTGCAGTATTAGATACTGAACTTGGAATTCCTGCTTCTTGTAATTCTTTCACCATTGCCTTTATTGGAAGAGTTGAAAAGTAGGCATTTTCTCCATCTTCAAATATTGGAAGATCTATTGGTTGGTTTCCCTTGTTATCTTCAATTCTTGCATCATCAATGTTAATTCCAACTCTTTCTGGGGTTATGCCATATCTTCCGCCGGCCTGTCCAATGCAGATTACTATATCTGGTTTATGCTTTTCAATATTTTCTTCTATTTTCTTTAATGACTCCCTAAAAACTGTTGGAATTTCAAGTTTTATTATTTCTGCACCTGAAATAGTAGCAGGTAATTTTTTT
>JAAYOT010000151.1 GCA_012520205.1 Clostridiales bacterium | reverse complement strand
GCTATAGAAAATTAAGATTAGTATATCCGGTTATAACTTTTTTTATAGGATACCTAATTTTTAAAAGTGATAGTATAAATAATTTAATTCAATATGGTGAAGAAAGCTTTTTAATGAAGATATCTCATAAAATTGGAATTATTTTATATAAAATTTTTAGCTTTAAAAATTATGACTATATTAATATATCAATAAATATTTATCTTATTATTACATGTATCCTTTCCACAATTATTTTTATAATTTCCATGTATATCTCATTAAGAGCCTATAAAAATAGGGATATTATTTAGAAAGGGTGATATTAAGATGAATAAGAAGTTTATTAAAGTAAGTTTCGGAATTTTAATTTCCGTACTAGTGGTAGTTTTAGGGTTTAAGGTTATTTTAAAGGATAAAATTTTATTTAGTGACTCAACAGATGATATATTTGAAAATGCAAAACCAACAATAAAATATGAGGAAATTGAAGAAGAAGATAGTTTTTATAGAATAATAATTAGTATAAAAAATAATACAAAATACTATGCTTCTGTAAATGAAATGCATTTACAATTTGGATTTAATATAAGTTCTGAAAATCCTCATAAAATAATGTCCAATAATTCCTTATATTTTCGTGGGTATGATTTAGAAGAAAGAAAATACCTTGAGAATTATAATGGAAATAGTAGTGAAAGGGTTAGTCCTTACTTGGATCCTTATGAAGAAAGACAATATGCTTTTGAAATATCCAAGGGGGTAATTTTTGATGAGGAGGTATTTGATACAAATAAAATGAATATATCATATAATGTTAATTATTATAGGTATAGATTAAGTTCTAATAGTCTTGCTGGAGGTATTATGGGTCATGGAGGCGGAGAACATATAGAGAAAAAAACAACAAATTAAAGATTAGGGAAAAGGTCTGTGAGAAGTAGCAGAGCATCCAGGTAATGAAAGGGCTCAGGAATATGGAAGGGAATTTAATAAGTATTTTGAAGAATATAAAAAATTAATTGAAGAATTAAAATAAGGAGGCTGCCAAAGCAGTCTCCTTATTTATTTTCATTTTTTCCATAAATATCTTCATAAAATTTTTGTTCATCATTTATATTCTTAACTATTTCCTTAGATTTTTCTTCCCTACATTTTTTATTTAGCATGCATACGATTCCATTCATAGTAACACTCCCTTTTATCAAATTATTTAATAAATAATTTTGGTTATTTATAACTATAAAAATAATATTTTAGTAAATAATTATGTTGCTTTCTATATACTAATATTATACCACAAAAGCTGAGAATTGATACTAATTGATAAAAGTTATTAATTTAACTTTATCGTTAAAATGTTGATTAAGTTAAAGTTACAGTTTTAAGGTACTAAAAAAATATTAATGTAATAAATATGGTAACCATAGGAATATATTTTATTAAAGGGGGGGAGTAAATGAACTTTGAAGAGTTAATTAAAAGTGATAGAGAAAGTAGAAATAATGAAAAATTTGAAGGAACATTTTTAGATTATTTAGAAAAAGTAAAGGAGAACCCTGACATAGCCAAGCTTTCACATAAAAGAATTTTTGATATGATTATTAGCAAAGGTGTTGAAATACTAAGACCAGAGGAAAATCCAAGAGTAAGAAGAATTTATGGAAATGAAATAATAAAGAAATATGGTTTTTTTAAGGAAGATTTTTTTGGAATCGATAAGGTTTTAATGAAGATAGTAAACTACTTGTATTCTGCGTCCATGAAGGGAGAGGAAGCAAGGCAGGTACTGTATTTAGTTGGACCAGTAGGGGCAGGAAAGTCCTCAATAGTAGAGGCTCTAAAAAAAGCCTTAGTTGAATGTGAACCTATTTATGTCCTAAAAGGATGTCCAATGCATGAAGAGCCATTACACTTAGTGCCAAAACACTTAAGAGCAAAATTTGAAGAAGCTTTAGGTGTAGAAATTGAAGGTGACCTATGCCCAATATGTAGGTATAGACTATTAAATGAATATAATGGAGAATATGAAAAGTTCCCAGTTGAAACCAAGGAGTTTTCAATAAGATCAAGAAAAGGAATTGGTGTTGTTCCTCCGGTAGATCCAAATAATCAAGATACTTCAATTCTCAACGGTAGCATCGATATATCTAAAATGGACTTATATCCAGAAGATGATCCTAGAATTTTCTCCTTAAATGGAGCTTTTAATGTAGGAAATAGAGGTTTAGTTGAATTTATAGAAGTATTTAAGAATGATGTAGAATATCTTCATACAATAATTACTGCAACACAGGAAAAATCAATCCCTTCTCCTGGTAAAGGAGCTATGCTTTATTTTGATGGACTTATAATAGCCCATTCTAATGAAGCAGAGTGGAATAAGTTTAAATCAGATCATACAAATGAAGCTATTTTAGATAGAATTGTAAAAATAGAAGTTCCTTATTGTTTAGAACTTGATGAAGAAGTAAAAATTTATAAAAAAATATTAAATAAGAGTAGGTTTAAAGCTCACATAGCTCCACATACTATGGAAATTGCTGCTATGTTTGCTATATTATCTAGACTTTCTCCATCAAACAAGGCAGAGCCTATTAAGAAGCTTAGAATTTATAATGGTGAAGAAATAGTAGAAAAGGGTACTACAAAGAGAATCGATATAAATGAGCTAAGGGAAGAAGCTGGCACCTATGAAGGCATGAAGGGAATAAGTACAAGATTCATCATAAAAGCTATTGATAATGCTATTACAACATCGGAGCATAACTGCTTAAATCCTCTTAATATGATGGAAAGTCTTATTAAATCCGTTAAGGAAATGGATACATCACCAGATGAGAAGAAGAAATATCTAGAATTAATTCAAGATACAATACGAAAGGAATACAACAAGATCTTAGAAAAGGAAATATTAAAGGCCTTTATCCATTCCTTCAAAGAACAGGCAGATAGTTTATTTAATAATTATATAGATAATGCAGAAGCCTATATTAATAAGAGTAAAATAAAAGATCCTTCCACAGGTGAAGAATTAAATCCTGATGAAGATTTTATGAGAAGCATAGAAGAGCAAATAGGTATTTCTGAAAATTCTGCTAAGGGCTTTAGGGCAGATGTAACTTCCTATATGTTCTATTTAATTAGAAATGGTGAAAAAATTGAATATACCTCTTATGAACCTTTAAAGGAAGCTGTAGAAAAGAAACTTTTAACTTCTGTTAAGGATCTTTCTAGAATAATAACAAAATCTAGAATAAGAACTAAGGATCAAGATGACAAATACAATGCAATGCTAGAGGAAATGCAAAATAAGGGATATTGTTCACACTGTTGTGAAATTATTTTGAAATATGCTGCAAACAATCTTTGGAAGGATTGATAAAATGGCCATTTTTAGAGATAGTTTAGATAATAATATTCAGCACGATAGATCTATTACTGATAGAAGACGGCATAGACAGCTAGTTGAAAAATCAATCAAGGAAAATTTAAGTGAAATCTTATCTGAGGAAAGTATAATTGCAGAAAGTAAAAATAAAAAATTTAAAATTCCCATTAGGGGAATTAAAGAATACCAATTTATTTATGGAAGAAATAATAAGGGAGTAGCTATTGGTTCTGGAAATGAAAAAAGAGGAGATAAGCTCTCTGATGGTAAAAGGACTGGCAGCAAAAGGGGAGGCAATAGTGCTGGTACATCTAGAGGAGATGACATTTACGAAACTGAAATTACTTTAGAAGAACTTATGGAATATATTACAGATGATTTAGAACTGCCTAACCTTGATAAAAAGAAATATTCAGAAATATTAACAGAAAGTACAGGCAGGAAGAGGGGATATCAAAGATATGGAATAAGGCCAAGGCTTGCAAAGAAAAAAACAGTAATAACTAAAATTTCTAGAAAGCAAGGACAAATAAGAGCTATGAAAGAAGCAGGTCTTGATCCTGAGATTGAAAGATTTCCTTTTAAAGAAGAAGATCTTAGGTATTATAAAGTAAGAAAAAAGCCTAGAAAAGACAGCAATGCCTTAATGATTTTTATTATGGATGTTTCCGGATCTATGGATAGTACAAAAAAATATTTAGCAAGGTCCTTATTTTTTATTTTATCTAGGTTTATAAGAAAAAAATATAATAATGTTGCTTTTGAATTTATCTCCCATACAACCATTGCAAAGGTGGTAAATGAATATGAATTCTTTCACAAATCTGAATCTGGAGGAACCTATATATCAAGCGGTTTAAATGCAGCTTTAGATTTAATAGAAGAAAAATATCCAAAGGAAATGTGGAATATTTATACTATCTACGGCAGTGATGGGGATAACTGGAGTGAAGATAATGAAAGAGCTATTATAGCCTTAAAAAAGCTTTGTAAAATTAGTAATATGTTTGGATATGCTGAACTTTTACCTTCAACCTATTCAACTACTATGTATTATCGATTTACTAATGAAATAAAAGATAAAAACTTTATTTCAATATTAGTAAAAGAAAAGAAGGACTTATGGGAAGGCATAAAAACTATGTTATCTAAAGAATTAAAGGAGGAGTAGATATGAGCTATACTATGCATGAACTAAAGAAATGGAATGACTTAATAGAAAATAAAGCAATAGAATTTGGGCTTGATTTCTACCCTCAAGAATTTGAAATAATAGACTATAATGAAATGCTTGGATATGAGGCTTATATAGGTATGCCTTCTAGATATCCTCACTGGAGTTATGGAAAGGCTTATGACAAAAATAAAACCCTCTATTCTTTTAATTTAACTGGACTTCCCTATGAAATGGTTATAAATTCAAACCCTTGCTTAGCATATCTTATGAGAGAAAATACACTGCTTATGCAGATTTTAACTATGGCCCATGTATATGGACATAATGACTTTTTTAAAAATAATAGAATATTTGTAGAAGGAACAAATGCAAAAGAAGCAATTTCAATGTTTAAGCTTGATGCAGATATAATAAGAAGTTATATAAATGATCCAAATATAGGTTATGAAAAAGTTGAAAGGATTTTAGATGCTGCTCATTCTATAAGATATCAAATACCAAGGGTACCTAGAATTAAAGAAGAAAATTCAAAGGAAGATTTAATTGGATTTATAATAAAGCATAGCGAATTAGAAGAATGGGAAGAAAATATATTAAAAATAGTAAAAAGAGAAACAGAATATTTTATCCCTCAAATAGAAACCAAGGTAATGAATGAGGGGTGGGCAAGCTATTGGCATTATAATATTTTAAAAGAACTAGATTTAGATACAGAATTATATCTAGAATTTATAAGACGCCATAATGATGTTGTTGCACCTGTATCTGGAAGTTTGAACCCTTACTTTATAGGTTTTAAAATTTTTCAGGATATAGAAAAAAGGTATGGAAGAGAAAAAATATTTGAAGTAAGAAAGTTAGAAAGAGACAGCTCCTTCTACAGAAGATACCTTACAGAAGAATTATGCCAAGAATTAAACTTGTATAAGTATGGAAAAAAGAATTTCGAATATATAGTAGAAGAAGTAGCTGATGAAAATGGCTGGAAAACTATAAGAGATGAACTCTCAAATACCTGCGGAGTAGCAGCCATTCCTTCTATAGTAATAGTAAAATATAATAAGGGAAATTCAACCTTATATTTAGAGCATATGTTTGAGGGAAGAGAGCTGGAACTTTCCTATGCTAAAGAAACTTTGAAATATATTCAAGAGCTTTTCAAAGGGAAAATAAGTCTCATAACTAAAACAAGAGAGCATAGGGATGTAGAAATTATTTGCGATGAGAATAAACAGATTGTTATTAATTAAGAATTGAGAATGAAGGTTGAAACTACTGCGTAGCAAAACAACCTTCATTGTACAGTGTATATTTAAAAAAGTGATAACTAAGATTGGCGAAGTAAATAGGATATGTGAAATAAGCATATAGCGAGCATCTAGAAGTACTTGGTGAAGAAAGAACTACTAGGCCTTAGAGTTGTTGGTTTGTTTGAACGCAGTGAGTTCTACCAAAACTCTTGGCATAGTAGTTTTTTCAAGCCTAGTACTTCTTTGCTCAGCTATTTAGATTATGGAACATATACTATTTATCTTCGCCTTTTTATACTCACTTTTTTCACCTTTAAGCATAAATTAATATAGATAAATTTTGAACTATAATACTAATAATATGAATAATTAAAAGGAGAAGATTATGTATATTTCAATGCCAGAAAAGTTTTTTGTACCAATTGTTTTTGTAAATAATTTTTTTGAAGATTCTACTTCAAGTAACATAGAAGAAGAAAAGAGAGAAAATAGATATTCGAATTTTAGGTATTCCAATTTTATGTATAGAAATGAGCAGGAAGAAGAAATACCAATGCCAATGGGAAGTCTAGAAGGGGGAAGTTTAGAAGAGAAAATTGCAAGCATTGAAGATATGGGACTACAGTATTATTTGGTTAGATATTTAGATTCTTTAATAGCAATTTTAAGGGAATTAGAAGCTGAAGACTGTAGTGTTCCGCAAAATGATTATACAGCTGTGCTTAACTCTAACTTTAGAGAATTTATAGAAATATATGAGGAATATAATAATTTAATATCAAATATGGAAAAGGAAATTTCAAGTGAAGATCTTGAAGATATGGTTGAATATTTCTCCAATAAATTTAGAAGGCTATATGAGTCAAGTTTAGAGTTTTTAGATTGCCCTAGAGAAGGATATGAAAGAATGGCAAGTTTAATTGATGAAGTTGTATTAGGAATTGAAAATGAAATAAGAGCTAATGCTGAGGCCTTTAATTTAGAAATGACGAATAGGGAAGTTAGTAAGGAATATACAAGGAATTACAGCAGTATATATAAATAAATATATAAAATCCTTAATGGGGTGATTTATTGAAATATAAGCATTTAATAAAGGAAAATTATAATGAAGTTAATAATTTAAATAACTTATTAACTGGCATGGTGAATTCCTATAGGCTATTAATAGGGGGAGCTAATGAACTAAATAATACTTCAGAAGCAAAAAAATCTAAAGTTAAGGAAGCTGTAGATAGAGCAAATGAACTTGGAAAAATAATAGATGAAATAATTAGTGCTTTAGGTGAATGCAGTAATTCTTATATAAAATACTGTAAAATTAAAAAGCAATTTATTGATGAGAATACTAATAAGCAAATAATATTAACAGAAATAAATGAAAAACTTAATTTTAGCAATAGGGAGGAAAATAATTCATAATTCAAAACATTCTTAATTGTAGATTGTACAATCTACATTGTAAATTGTAAATTATCCAATGTATATTAAAAAGACATGTCTCGGCAAATGCTTGGACATGTCTTTTATAGGTTAATATAAAATTAAATCATTAAAGTTTTTTTAATTTCAATTTAGAAACCATCAGGTAAGACCCAATAAAAACTAGTATAATAGGTATCCAAACTGAAATATTTTTATCCATTGTACATAATACAAACAAAGCCATAAAGCATCCTACAACAGTAATAGGTACGCCGGTATAAACTCCATCAAAGGTGGATATATTATATTTAGCTAATCTATAAGCGCCGCAAATAGGCAAAATTAATAAAGATATAAAACCAATAATTCCCAAAGGACCTAAAGTAGAAAAATTATAGATTATAAACATAAGTAATGATGGAGCAACACCAAAAGAAACTAGATCAGCTAGGGAGTCTAACTCTTTACCTATTTCACTAGTTACATCTAATTTTCTAGCTATTCTGCCATCATATCTGTCCACAATTCCTGCGAATAATATAAATAAACAAGAAAATATATAATTCCTATCAAAAGTATTAAGAAGAGATATTATACCACAGGATAAATTAGTGAAAGTAAAAATATTAGGAATAAAACTTTTTTTCATAAAATCACTCCTAGTTTTAATTATTAAGCCTATGAATTCTTAATAATGTTTTATCAAAATAACATTATAACATACAAATTTTAAAAATATAATATACTATAAAGATAAAAAAACAATTATTTAATTAAAATTAATAGTTAATTGATTTATTATTAATTTTATTTATTGCCAGAATATAGTATTATACTATATATAGCAATTTATGCATTTAGAGAGGAAAATAGTAATAATATAATGATCAAATAGGAGGATTAAAGTGAAAAAGGTTAAATTTATATATAATCCCTATGCAGGGGAAAATATAATTTTAGATAATTTAGACTTGGTTATAAAGATTCATCAAGAGGCAGGTTATACTATAGTGCCCTATAGAATAGATAATGGAATTGATGTAATTGAAGCATTCAGTGATTTTAAAGAAGTTAATTATAGTTATGTATTAATAGCAGGTGGAGATGGAACTATAGATAATGTTGTTAATGCCATGGCAAAGTCTGGGGTTTCAGTCCCTATTGGAATTTTGCCAGTAGGAACAGCAAACGATTTTGGGAAATTTTTAGGAATGCCTTCTAATATAGAGCTGGCATGTAGGCAAATATTATCTTCAGAGGTAACTGCTGTTGACTTAGGTTGTATAAATGAAAAGTATTTTGTTAATGTTGCAAGTACAGGATTATTTACAGATGTTTCCCAAAAAACTGATATTAACTTAAAAAATACAATAGGTAAGCTTGCTTATTATCTTAAGGGTTTAGAAGAGCTGCCTAACTTTAGAAAACTTCATATAAGAATAAGATCCGAAGAGATGGAATACGAAGGGTATATGTATTTCATGCTTGTATTTAATGGGCAGACAGCTGGTAATTTTAAGCTGGCAACAAGGGCAGATGCTACAGATGGAAAGTTAGATGTAATAATATTTAAAGCTGTAAACATAATAGAATTAATTCCTTTATTCGTTAAAGTTTTAAGGGGAGAACATTTAGATTCAGAGAATGTAATATATTTCAAAACAGATGAGCTTTATATTGAATGCGAAGAAGGAATTTTAACTGATATTGATGGAGAAAAGGGTCCTGATTTTCCTTTAAATATTAAATGTAAAAAAGGAGCCTTAAAAGTTTTAGGTATGAAAGAAAAAGAAGAATAAATAGAGGATTAAGTTAATAAATATAATTAAGAACATGTTTAGATTAGGAGTAATAATTGTTAGAATTTAGCTATCTTTGTTTTTTATTATTTTTATTAATTTTTATTCTTTGTATAGGCAAAAATAATTTAACATTATCACCTAAAAAAATAAAAGTATTTATAAACCTATTATTGATTCCATTAATTCTTAAATACTGCACTTTACTAATAAGCTTTTTTATAGAAAAGCAGCAGTTTATGTATTACTTAAAGTATTTCCATTACATAAATTACTTTAGTATACCATTGGCTATTATTGTATCGTTATATATTTTTTTAAGAAATGAAAAAATAAAATTTAATCATATATATATATTTATTGCAATATTTGGATGTATTTATTTATTCATAATAAAAAGGTATTTATTAAATATTAATGTTGATTCATCCTTTGGATATTTAATACTTATAGCAGATAGTATAATACCGAATCTAATATATCTTATATTTATTGCATCAACCTTTATATATACTTTAATTAACTTTGATAAACCTTATAGTAATAAGATGGGAATAAAACTTTTATTAATTACACTAATAATCTATTTAGTTGAATATATATTATTTTTAGGTGGTATAAAACTATATCCATATCCAATAATAGGTGAAGGCCTAGTACTTGTTATTTTATTTAGAGCAATTTACACATTTAATGTGCCTTCACATAAGTAATGTACAATGAAGGATCTTTTGCTAAGCAAAACTAAAAATATATCCGGTGCCAAGCATTATTTATCTAAAAATCCCTAAAGGGGATTTTTTTCTTGAAAAATGTTGCCTTTTAACATCACTTTAATATAATATATTATTGGAGACATTGATAAGTAAATAAATAAAAACTTAAGGGGTGAGATTAAATGGAGGGTGTCCCTCAGCTGAAGAAGTTAAAACTGAATATAATTTTAGGGGATGCGACTTTATTATAATTTAACCTTGGTAAAAGCAGTCTGCTCCCCTAAAAGAAGGAGGAGTAGATATGAAAAAACTATCAGTATTCCTATATACAACTATCTTAGGGAAGAAAATGTACGATGAGTTTGATGAGGTATTAGGAGAACTTAAAGACATTTACGTTACTACTGATGAAGGTTATCCAAGAGTAATCGGATATAAAGTAAGAAGGGATGGTTCAACTTTTCATTATGAATTCCGTAGTATAAATTTTTATCAACAGGATAATAAGGTAAAGATAGTTACTAGGGGAAGTAAGGAAATATTACCCAGAACATACACATATCTTTTATCAGAAAACCTACTTGATAAGAAAATTGTAGATATTAATGGAAAAAGAGTAGTAAGGGTTGATGATTTAAGAATTGCAGAAATTGCAGGAGAATATAGGGTAATAGCTGTTGAAACAGGTCCTCAAGCAAGGTTTAGAAGATTAAATTGTGAAGGCCTTGGTAAATTTATTTATAAGCTATTAAGGAAAGAATTTGATGATAGAGTGTTAATGTGGGATGATGTTGAGTCTTTAGAAATGGTTAATAATAATCTTCAAATATCAGTACCATATAAAAAATTATCAACACTTCACCCAGCAGATTTAGCAGATATTTTAGAAAACTTAGATTCAATTTCAAGAAAACAAATCTTTGAATCTCTAGATGAAGATTTAGCTGCAGATACATTAGAACAAATTGAACCTGAATATAAAGGTACAATTATTAAAGAACTTAGTGAAACAAAGGCGGCTGAACTACTTGAAAATATGCCAAATGACGAGATAGCAGATGTACTTGATGAGTTAAATGACTATGAAAGAGAGAAAATACTTATTAACTTAGAAAAGGAAGATGCAGAAGAGGTTAAAGAGTTGCTAAGTTATAAAGAAGAAACAGTAGGTAGTATAATGAGTACTGACTATATTTCATTTAATTTAGATATAACAGTAGGGGAAATAATCGATATTCTTAGAGAATTAGAAGAAGTAGAAGAAGAGGAATTATATAGAATATATATAACTGATGAAGAAGAAAGGGTCTTAGGCTCAATTAATCCAGGAGACTTGATTTTAAATAAGGATGACGTAAAAATTAAGGATATAATGGAAGATAATATTGATACCATAAGGTATGATGTTGATATTAAAGAGGCAATAGATATAATTGCTAAGTATGATTTGTTGTCAATACCAGTTATCGATGAAGATAATAAGCTGATAGGAACAGTAAATAGTATTGATTTAATAGATGAGGTATTGTACCCTATGTGGAAAAAAAGATGAAATAGGAAATATTAACTTCATCTCTATATTTAAGGGATGAAGTTTTTTGATATTTTCTGTTAAAATTCATAAGGAGGAAATTATGATCTATAACGGAGCTTTAGAGTTAATAGGTAACACACCTATACTTAAATTGAATAGTTTAATAGAAGAGGACTCGGCAGAGGTTTATGTTAAGTTAGAAAAATTTAATCCAGGTGGCAGTGTAAAGGATAGGGCTGCTTTAGGAATGATTGAAAAAGCAGAAAAGGAAGGTTTGCTAAAGCCAGGTTCAACAATAGTAGAACCTACCAGTGGAAATATGGGAATTGCCCTTGCTATGATTGGAAAGCTTAAGGGATATAACGTAGTAATTGTTATGCCAGATAGCATGAGTAAGGAAAGACGTGACTTAATTAAGGCTTATGGGGCAGAATTAATACTAACTGATGGTGCACTTGGAATGAATGGGTCAATCAATAAAGCTAATGAACTTGCAAAAAAAGATGGTTATTTTATGCCACAGCAATTTGAAAATATAGCTAATCCAGAAAAGCACTTTGAAACAACAGCTGAAGAAATATATTCAGAATTAAGTGATATAGACGTATTTATTGCAGGAGTTGGTACTGGTGGAACAGTTACAGGTGTAGGAAGAAAGCTTAAGGAAAAAATAAATGATCTTAAAGTTATTGCAGTGGAACCAGAAAGTTCACCAGTTTTAAGTGGAGGACGTGCTGGGGCTCATAAAATTCAAGGTCTAGGATCAGGCTTTATACCAGAAATTTATGATCCTAAGGTTGTAGATGAAATAAAAACAGTATCTGATGAAGATGCATTAAGGTTTACAAAGATATTTGCTGAAAAAGAAGGAGTTTTAGTTGGAATTTCTTCAGGAGCCTCTATTTTAACTGCTGTTAAAGTAGCTAAAGAATTAGGAAAGGGAAAAAAAGTTTTAGCAATAGCACCTGATGGTGGTGAAAAATACATTTCCATGGGAATTTTTGATTAAAATGATATATAAAATAAGTATAAAGGGGGAAGGATATGTTTAAAAATTTAATTTATGATTTAAATAGAATACTTGAAATTGATCCGGCAGCTAGAAATAAACTTGAAGTATTTTTACTATATCCATCCGTTCATGCTCTTATAGCTTATAGAATTGCACATTTTTTACAAAAGCATAAATGGTTCTTTTTAGCAAGACTTATATCACAAATTGCAAGATTTTTTACAGGTATAGAAATTCACCCAGGGGCTAAAATAGGAAGAGGGTTGTTTATTGATCATGGTATGGGAGTTGTAATAGGAGAAACTTCTGAAATTGGTAATAATGTAACCATATATCATGGTGTAACCTTAGGAGGAACCGGCAAAGAAAAGGGAAAAAGACATCCAACAGTAGAAGATGATGTAATTATAGGAGCTGGTGCTAAAATTCTTGGACCAATAGTTTTAAGAAAAGGTTCTAAGGTTGGAGCAAATACTGTTGTCCTTAAGGAAGTTCCTGAAAATGGAACAGTTGTAGGATGTGCAGGAAGAAATTTAGTTAGAAATAAAAACGAAATAATAGAAGTAGTTGATGAAAACGGAAAAGTTAAAACAATATATAATAACATGACTATATAGAGGTTAATATGATTAAACAAAATATAATAAATTTTTGTAACTCAATAGGTCTTGACACTCTAGGCTTTATAAAGTGTAGAAAATTTACAGAAATTAAGGACTTTTTAATAGATAGAAAGGCTAAAGGCCTTCAAAATGAATTTGAAGAAGATGATATAGAAAAAAGAATAAATCCATTTATATACATGGAGGAGGGAAAGACTATTATTTCTATAGCTTTCCCTTATCTTCATGATGTGGAATATTGTGACAATGGGTTTTCAGTATATACAAGAGGAATGGATTATCATAAAGTTGTTAGAAGCTACCTAAACAAAATATGTGAATATATTGAAAGTTTAGGTGGAAAAGCTGAAGGCTTTGTTGATAATAACTGTTTGCCTGAAAGATACATAGCTTATTTGGCAGGGGTAGGCTTTATAGGAAAAAATAATTTAATAATTACTAAAAAGTATGGATCCTTTGTATTTTTAGGAGAAATAATAACAGACTTAGAAATAGAAAGTGATGAAAAAAGAAGCTTTAAGGATATTGAAAAATTTGAAGAGTGCGGAGAATGTACAAATTGCTATAAAAAGTGTCCAAGTAAAGCTATTAATCCATATAGAAAAAACAGTAATATATGTTTATCTTATCTTACTCAAAAAAAGGAGCTTGAAGATAAGCATATAAAATTATTAGATGGAAGGGTTTTCGGCTGTGATAGTTGTCAAAAGCCTTGTCCTTACAATGAAAACATATCTTATTCACCTATAAGGGAGCTACATCCTTTTGATTTTATGAACAGCGACAATACTGAAGAATTATCAGTTATTGGCAATGGAAAGTTTAAAGAAAGCTATTTACAAACTTCCTGTGGATGGAGAGGAAAAAATGTTTTAAAAAGGAATGCTATAATAAGATTAAGCAGGGATAAGGATATAAGCAAAATAAAGACAGATTCGCCTTACTTAAAAGAGTATATTAATAGACTTTTAAAAAATAATGAAATATAATTGTTACATAATAGTGAATTTAGGAAAAGGGGGAGATACATGTTATCACCAACATTCGTTAAGGTAGTAAATATGCTGCCAGAATCATTAGTACTTAAAATTACAAAAATTATTGTAAATAGATATTTAAAAAAATACGCTAATATAAAAATTGAAGGCTTTGAAAATATAGATAAGGCAAAGGGAACTAAAATATTTATATGTAACCACTTAAGTAATTCAGACGGTTTAATATTAGATAAGTTATTAAGGGAAAAATATGATCCAACCTTTGTTGCAGGAATAAAATTAAGCAATGATCCAATAACAAAGCTTGGAATAGAAATGGTGAAAACTGTTAATATAAAGCCCAATTCAGCAGATAAAGAAGCTATTACAAAAATTGTAAAGATGGTAAGAGGGGGAGAAAACCTACTTATTTTCCCCGAAGGAACAAGAAGTAGAACAGGAGCAATGATTGAAGGAAAGAAGGGGATACTTCTAATAGCAAGGCTAACAAAGGCAGAGATAGTTCCTATAGGAATGACAGGAACAGAAAAATTACTGCCTATAGCTAAAGATGGTGATATGGGAGGAGAAAAATTTAATTACGCCGATGTAAATATAAAAATTGGAGAACCTATATCATTACCTAAAAAGGATAAAGATGAAGCTAAACATGAATATGACGATAGATGTATGACATACATAATGAAATCAATTGCGAATTTACTTCCAGAAGAATATAGAGGAGTTTATAAATAGGTGATTTTATGAAAAAGAGAACTAAAGAAATACTAGAAATTCTAAAAGAAGAATATCCAGATGCAAGATGCGAACTTAATCATGAAACTCCATTTCAATTATTAGTGGCAACAATATTGTCAGCCCAAACTACAGATAGAAAGGTAAATGAAGTAACAGAAACCTTGTTTAAGGAATATCCTGATTTAGATGCCTTTTTAACCCTGACCGTGGAAGAATTAGAAAGTAGAATAAAGCAAATTGGACTTTATAGAACTAAAGCGAAAAATATAAATAGGATGTGCCACCAGCTAAAAGAAAAGTTTAACGGAGAAGTTCCAAGAACAATGGAAGAACTAACTTCCTTAGCTGGAGCAGGAAGAAAAACAGCAAATGTTGTTTTATCAAATGCCTTTGGTGTTCCATCAATTGCAGTAGATACCCATGTATTTAGGGTTTCAAACAGATTAGGTCTTGCAAATGCAGATAATGTTTTAGAAACAGAAAAGCAGCTTCAAAAAGAACTTCCAAAGAAAGAATGGAGTTTAACCCATCACTTATTAATATTTCACGGAAGATATTGCTGTATAGCAAGAAGACCTAAATGTTCAGAGTGTAGACTAACACAATATTGTAAATACTATAAAGAAATTACTAAAAAATAAAAAGTGCGAATATAAAGGCTGGGATAAATAGGATATGCTCCATAAGCTAAATAGCTGCGCAAAGAAGTACTAGGTTTGAAAAAACTACTATGCCAAGAGTTTTGGTTGAACTCACTGCGCTCAAACAAACCAACAACATTAAGGCTTAGTAGTTTTTTCTTCACCAAGTACTTCTAAATGCTCGCTATAAACTTATTTCGCATATTCTATTTATCTTCGCCTAGTTATATTAACTACTTTTTAATGTATAATGTAGAAAGTACAGTGTACAGTTTCGGAAATAATTCAGCAAGCTGAATTAAGAAAATTAATTTATAAACTCTGAAAGAGTTTATATTGAATCTAAATTTTAGAAACTACGCAGTAGTTTCATCCTTAACAGTGCACTGTGAACTGCAAAAGATTGTTTATCAATCTTTTGCTTCTGGTGTGCTTAAATTTATCAAAACTGATACTTCTATCATAATCAGTTATTTTATATAATAAAGAAGAGTTAATAAATATAAATTTTTAATAATGTTAATTAAATTGGAGGACTTGTTATGAAAGTTGGAGTTTTAATGGGGGGAATCTCTTCAGAAAGAGAAGTATCACTAAATAGTGGTAAATCCATTATTGAACATATTAATAAAGAAAAATACGAAGTTGTACCTGTTATAATAAATAAAAAAGAGGATGTTATAGAAAAAGTAAAGGGATTAGACTTTGCTCTTCTTGCCCTACATGGAAAATTTGGAGAGGATGGAACAGTTCAATCTGTACTACAAACTTTAGATATACCATATTCAGGCTGTGGTCCCTTAAGCAGTGCATTATGCATGGATAAGGACTTAACAAAGACTGTTTTAAAAGCTAAAGGAATAAGAACCGCAAAATGGATAAACGTTACCTCTGTAGAGGAAATAGATTATGAGGCAATAGAAGAAATGGGATACCCAGTTTTCGTAAAGCCAACTAATGGAGGTTCAAGTGTTGCAACTTTCAAAATAGATAAAAAAGAAGATATAGAAAATGCTGTAGTAGAAGGATTAAAATGGGACAATGAAGTTTTAATAGAAGAATATATCAAGGGTGAAGAAATAACTTGCCCAGTATTTAATAATGAGCTGTTCCCAGTTCTTACAATCAAATCAAATACAGAATTTTATGATTACGAACAAAAATATTCTGCAAATGGTGCTCAGCATTATCCAATTCAATTAGAAGAAAAGATCTATAATGAAGTTAAAAAAATGGCCTTAGAAACATATAAGGCTTTAAAATGTTCAGTATATGCAAGAATAGATATGATATTAACAGAAGAAGGAGTTCCTTATATTTTAGAAGTAAACACTTTACCAGGAATGACAGCAACTAGTCTTTTCCCACAAAGTGCAGGAGAAAAGGGAATAAACTTCTCAGAATTTATAGATTTAATAATAAAAACATCGATGAAATAAAAAATAGCTCGGTTAGCTAAAGTAACCGAGCTATTTTTTATTT
>JAAYOT010000150.1 GCA_012520205.1 Clostridiales bacterium | reverse complement strand
TGACTTCTAAGGGTAATAATGTTTGGGAAGTGACACTAGATGTGCCAGCTTCAGCTACCAATAGCATAGATTTAGTATTCACTGATGGAAGCAAGTGGGACAATAATAATAATCAAAATTGGAGTATCTCACTTAAATAATCTATAAATTAGTCGCTGCTTATAGATTCCTTTAGGAATTAATAAGCAGCGATTATTTTTGAAAAGGTATTCGATTTTTTGCAAAAAAATAGAGGAAATTGACTATATGTGTTGAATTATTAAAAAACTGAGGTTTTTAAAATAAATTATGCGAGGAGTCGTGGGCACAATATGTTTAATTCTTTGAAAAAAAAATAGTAGCTGTAATAATGTCTGTAGCACTATTTTATACTTTGGTTTTTATGGGAATATACTACTATGAAGTAACTGGTGCTGTAAAGAAGCAAATGATGAACGATGGAGCTACTCTTATTGCACAGATATGTAGACAGATTGAGGGATTGAACCTCAGTGAAAAAGATAAGATAACAAGTGAGTTTAAAAGCTTAGTAGAAGCGAGCTATGGAAATATTGTTTATATTTCTATAGCAGATAAGGATAAGAATTTACACAGCTCCTAGTGGAGAGAAAGTATATAACGTTGCTCTTCCATACTATGAAGCTTCAGCTGCAATTGGTACCATAAATGTTGGAACAGCAGGTGATTTAACTTTGAAGTTCCAATGCAAAAGTAAGGATGAAGTTGGTAAGCTAACGGATGGACTTAATGATACCATAACAACCTTAAGAGAAATGATAGAAGGAATGAAGCTTACTACGACTGGATTGCATAAGGCTTCAGCTGAGCTGACCGTTGCTGGTGAAAATGCAGCGTCATCTTCGGAGGTAGTAAGAAGTGCATTAAATGAAGTGTTTAAGGCTATAAATGAGCAAACTATTCATATTTCTGATATGGCAGAAAGATTTGAAGAATTTAGTCAATCTTTAGATAATATTAATGTGAAATCACATGAAGTAGTGGGAAGCAGTAAAAGAATAAAGGAGAATGCAGATAAGGGTTCAGAAGAACTTAAGAATTTAATTTTATCAATAAAAGATATTAGAGTATTATTTGAAAAGGCTGAGGATAGAATCGAAGTATTAGGTAATGATGTAGGTAAAATTGAAGAGATTACTGATGTTATCAATAAAGTGGCAGAGCAGACAAATCTTCTTGCCCTTAATGCGGCTATTGAGGCTTCAAGAGCAGGAGAATCTGGAAGAGGTTTCTCAGTTCTTGCAGAGGAAATAAGGAAACTAGCTGAGCAAGTAATGGAATCATCAAAGAGTATTAATGCCCTTGTTGAGGCTATAAAATCTGAAACCAACGATGTTACTACTGATACGGCATTAATATCAGAGAAAATCAGTGCCCAGGAGGCTGTAGTTGAAAATACCGTTGTATCCTTTAATGATATTCAAAAGGAAGTAAATAATTCTCTAGCTGAAATGAAGGAAGCTTATGAGCTTATTGATAGTACAGTAAAGGAAAAGGATAAGATAATTAACGGAGTGGAATCATTATCTGCCACTGCAGAAGAGGTTTTATCATCAGCAAAGAATATATCAGCCACTTCTGAAGTAGAGTATACTAGTGTACAAAAGGTTTATAATGTAGCGAAAAATGTAGAGTCTATAGCAGACAGTTTGACAAATAATATCAATAAATTTAAAGTTTAATAGCAGCTCTAATTAAAGATATAAAGGGTATATTTGCTTTTTATATCTTTTTTTTATTTGAGCTAAATAGTAAGAGCAAAAGAGCAGGTATATTGATAGTAAAATATTAATATTATTAAATTGAATCGACTAAGTAAATCAGCGGAGGTAGGTAACAATCAATGTAGTCAAAATATTTAGAAAATTTTAATAATTTAGCAGGAAAAATATTTAAGGGATAAAATATGTTAAGTATTTTACCCAGTGAAACTTTAGGTAGTGTAAAAAGTTTATGAAAAACTACTTAAAAAAATTAAGAAATTAAAATTCAATTGCAGTTGCCCTTGACAAACATTCGCCAAATGGCTGTTTTATATCGTAGAGGGCGAAGGGAATAGATATAAGTCTTATGCGATAGCCTGAGATATACAATAATTTTGAGATAGTTCAATGAGTTTACACCATCTATCAGGCATTGTTGGTAATTTTTCAAGTTCTTTAAGTACTACAGGAGTTTTACCTTCTAATGCTGAATGTGGTCTTAAAAAATTAAAATAAGCTACAAACATTGTAACAAAAGCTATTGAACCGTCAGGGCTTCCAAAGCCTGTGGTAGGTTTGTAATTCCCTTTAAATGTTCTATTTAAACGTTCGATTATTTGTTTTAATGGTCTATATTCTGCTGAAACTTTATCTTCATTAGTTAGACCTATAACTTGTATAATATCAAAACTTATACCATAGCTTGCAAAAAAGTGTTGTGCAAGAAGATATATAGGGTTGACATCAGTTATAAGTTTTAAGTTTCCTGGTATTTGTTTTAGTTTGGACAGAACATCATATATAGCTTTTACTGCAGTTTTTGTATCTCTGTTTGGTGATACTCTGTAAGAAAGAATTATTTTCTTAACTGCATCAAAGAAAAAGAAAATATAATTCCATTTACCATTAACTTTAATATAGGTTTCGTCACCACAGAAGGAATCAGATAATTCGTATTCATAATTATCTATAAAAGGCTTCACTATTACTGATACTGAATTAACGTAGTTAAGAATTGTTTGATGAGATATTTTTATACCATGTACATCATAAAGTAAAGCCGCTGTCTTTCTGGAAGATAAACCATAGTTAATGTAGTATGTTAACACTAATCCTAATGCATATGAAGATGTCATTATGTTTGGTAGAGAAACTTTGGAAGTAACAGGGCTTTCTTTTGATAGAGGTACAAAATCAAATGTAAATTCTCTAAAAATGTATCTAACTTTATATTTATGTGGATTTTTCTTAAAATCTGAGACCTTAGATAGTTTTGTGTAAATTAGATTTTTATTTATTAAATATTACTGGAAATTTTGCTTTCCAGTAATATTTTTTTCTTATTAAGAAATACTAATACTGAATTATTATGTTCATTTATAGTATTCTAAAAAAATCTTAAAGTATGCATAATTTTTTAAAAAAGTACAAGCTTTTATGCTAATTCATCTTTTAATTGTTCTTCAAATATTATTGAAAGTTCCGCTAGCGTAGCGCCCCAATTTGGAGTTACTTGAGTCCATTTTTGCATAATCTCCATTGTTGCTAGATAAACAGATTTATTTAATGCTTCATCTGTCGGAAAAATTATTCTGTTTTTAGTAAATTTACGAATTTGCCTATTAAATCCTTCTAGAGCATTTGTAGTATATATCATCTTTCTGATTCTAGGAGAGAATTCAAAGAATGTGGATAAATTATTCCAGTTAGCATACCAGGAATCTATCACAATAGCATACTTACTACCCCATACATTTTTTAAATTATCTAGCTGCGCTAACGCTAGTTCTTCAGTTGGTGCTTTATATACTTCTTTTAAATCTTTCATGAAATCTCTTTTATCTTTAGAAGCAATATATTTAATAGAATTTCTTATTTGATGAATAATACATGTTTGAATATTTACATTAGGAAATACGGTTTTTATAGCTTGTGGCAGGCCTTTTAACCCATCCATACATGCAATTAATATTTCTTTTACACCTCTATTTTTTAAGTCATTGCATATTCCAAGCCAGAATTTTGCACCTTCTGCTTCATCAACCCAGATACCAAGAATATCTTTGTATCCTTTCATATCATATCCTAAACAAATATAGACTGCCTTATTGACTATCTTGCCATTACTTCTAACTTTAAAATACATAGCATCTAAATACACTATAGGATATATGCTATCTAGCATTCTATTTTGCCACTCGGCGGCGCTAGCAAGCACTTTATCAGTTATTCGTGACACCATAGAAGGTGATATTGTTATTCCGTATAGATCTTCTATTTCAGCTTGAATATCGGATGTCGTCATTCCTTTTGCATATAGTGATATTATCTTTTTATCTAACTCATTGCAGACAGTTTCGTATTTTTTGACTATCTTGGGTTCAAATTCACCTTTTCTATCCCTCGGTATATCTAAGTCAACGTCACCAAAAGAACTTCTTAAGTTCTTTTGACTATATCCATTTCGGTAGTTACGGTCGTTATTATCCACATCCTTTTGCCTTTCATATTTATTTCTCCCTAAATGTTCCTCCATTTCTGCTTCTAAGATATTTTCTAAAACATCTTTAACTAGCCTCTGTATAAGACCGTTTTTTCCCATTACATCATCAATACTTTTACATTTTTTTACCTCTTCGTAGTAATCAAAGTTGATATAATCTTTTTTACTCATATTTAATTCCTCCAATTTTTTATTATGTATATTATGCCAAATCTACCAACTAATCATACAAAAAAACAGTAGATAGATTTGTTTTTACACAAACTTATCTACTGTCCC
>JAAYOT010000149.1 GCA_012520205.1 Clostridiales bacterium | reverse complement strand
GACCAACAGGCCCACAGGGTCCAGTAGGACCACAAGGACCGGGAGGCCCAGCAGGAGAACAGGGACCAGAAGGACCAGCAGGACCACAAGGAATTCAAGGACCAGCAGGACCACAGGGGCCAGAAGGCCCACAAGGGCCACAAGGACCACAAGGACCAGCGGGTCCACAGGGTGTAGCAGGGCCACAAGGACCAGTAGGACCACAAGGACCACAAGGGCCTCAAGGTTTACCGGGAACTGGAGCTGTAATTCCTTTTGCATCAGGAATTCCTGTAACATTAGAAACTGGTGCTTTAAATTCAGCTCGCCAAGTAGGATTAATTGGTTTTGGTAATTCAGTTTCAGTAGATACTTTGGCAGGAGGATTAATAGACTTATCTGTAAATGCTAGTGGAGCTCTTCGAAATATGGCATTTTTTCTTCCTAGAGCAGGAACAATAACAGGGATTAGTGCATTTTTTAGTACCTCTGCTGAAGTAGGTATACCTGGTGATGCAGTAATAAATGCTCTTCTATATATCTCTACAGGAATAGATAATATTTCAAATAATTTATTTAGACCTCTAAGAGGTACAGTAGTAACTTTATCGCCAGAATTATCTGGAACTGTACCTACAGATTTTATTTCAACAGGCTTTACAGCGACAGATTTAAATATTCCTGTGCCAGCTAATTCCCGTTTATTATTAGTATTTACAGCAGTGTCAAATAATGTGAATATTTTTATAAGCGGTTATGCAAGTGCAGGAGTGGCTTTAAACTAAAAATTTAATATTATAGTAATAATAAGGAATATGCCAGGTTTGATTTCTAAACCTGGCATATTTCAATGGGAAAAATTATTAATTAATAATTGGAATAATGTTGAAGTAAGGTATTTTATCAGTAAAAACTTTTTTTATTACTGTAATTACTTCTAATGCTAAATCCTTATTACATACAAATTCAAGTTTAAATGAATTACTATCATTATTTTCTTTTTCCTCTAAATATAGTTTTATTTCGTATATGTGGAAATTCTCATCGAATTCATTTAATAAACGATGTAAGGAATATTTTAAGGTTTTAAGCTTATCTGAAGAAGTATATACTTCAAATTTTATTTTAGAATAATTCATTTTATGTAGCCTCCATGAAAAAATACTATACATTTATATCTATTAATAAAAAATGAGAAAAATGTATGAGAATAAAAAATATTTAAGTCCCTTTATAAATCTTGTAGAATTAAAGGTTATTTAGTAAAAAAGGAAAAATATTGAACTAATATAAATTTGCAAGAAAAGTAAATAAAATAATACTAAAATGAATTTTATCTTGCAAAACTATGAAAAAATACAAGAAATATATCTTTTGAGGCCTTCCTGCATATAATATTAGTATAAAGAGTAAATAAAAATATTAAAAGATAGGGGGATTTATATGGGATTATTATTAATTTTTCTAGGTGGACTCCTTACAATATTTACATTTATAAAACTAATTAAAGATATTTTTAAAAATAAGAATTATATTATTAAAAAAGCAAAAGTTGTAGGTTTTGAAAGTTTTGTATCAATAAATAAAAGTTCAGAATTAAGCATGCTATATAATCCTGCATTGTACCCAATACTAGAAGTAGAAGATAAAGATGAAAAAATTAAACTAGTTATGCCCATATATGAAAATAATATAGAATATAAAGAGGGTAAAGAAGTAGAAATTATGTATCCAAAGGGAAGGATAGAAAAATCTAAAATATATCATTATAATAATGAATTGAAATTTTACTATGTAATATTAACTATAGGACTAATAATCATAGCTTTATCCTTTAATTTAATTTAAAAAAGGGGCCTTGGGCTCCTTTTTTTAAACCCTTTGGAGAAATTTAAACATAAATATATCAAATGTTAAAGTATATAATTGAAATTATTTTTAGATTAGATTATTATTAGATAAAGGGATTATGAAAATGATTAACTAAAGAAAGTATTTGAAAAGGATGGGAAAATATAAAAATGATAAGAAAAGAAGATGTAGCAAATCAATTACTTGTAAAGATCTTTAACGATATACTTGAAATAGAAGAAAAAATGTTAAGAAAAGGTGAATTTTCAGATTTATCTATTAGGGAAATGCATATAATAGATAGTATTGGAAAAAAAGATCAAAGTATGATGAGTGAAGTTGCACAAGACTTAGGAATTACTGTTGGAACCTTAACAACAGCAATAAATAAGCTTATAAAAAAAGGGTATGTAACTAGAAGAAGGGTAGAAGAAGATAGAAGAGTGGTAATGATTCAATTAACAGAAAAAGGTCATGCTGCTAGTGAAAATCATAAGGGATTTCATAATGAAATGATAAGTTCAATGATGGATAATCATACAGAAGAAGAAAAAGAAATATTAACCCATTCCCTAGAAAAATTAAACAATTATTTTAACGAAAAATATAAATTAGTAAAAAAATAAGAAAAAGGTGATAATATGTTAAGTAATAGTCTAGACGTTGCTAAATATGCTATAAAAATGGCTATTTCTTCAAGGGAAGAAGAAGAAGCCTTAAAGCTTGAACTTAGAAAAAAAGGGGTCTTAGCTACAGCTGTAAATATCGGAGGAAATATAAATGATTCTACTTTGAAAATTTTAGAAAGTGCATTAGTAGCGGCTAAAAGAAGTGGGGTTGTTAGAGAAGAGCATATTCATGAGGGGGCTGTTGTAGGAGCTGCAAGAGATGCTCTAATGGAAGTTTGGAACAGAGCAAGCGGCCAAAGTGTTGGGGGAAAGGTTGGAATTGCAAGAAAAGGCCAACATTTAACTGTGTGTATTTTCCTTAGCGTTGGGCTATTACATTTAAATGAAGTAGTAATTGGGCTTGGTCATAGAGCTATTCCTGAATAGTGTAGTAATAAACAAATTAGCAATTTCAAGTGAAATTGTTAATTTTTTTTATTTACAAATTTCAATTGTTATGCTAATATATGATAAATATTAAATAATAATATTAAATTAATAGCAAAATTTCTAAAAGTGTATATAACTAATATTATATTAGTAAACATATTTAAATTTTACTAATATAATATATAAAAATTTAATAAAATAAAAACGTAGAATAGTAGATTGGAGATTTTGTAATAAAAATAGGAGGACAGCAATATGGTAGGAAGAAAAAAAATAGCTTTATTATTGGCTGGTTTAATAACAGCTACAAGTTTAATTGGTTGTCAAAATAATAAAGAGACAGCAAATGAGGAAGAAAAGATAGAAATTGGGATAACTCAGCTAGTGCAGCATCCAGCTCTTGATTCTGCAAGAGAAGGTTTTGTAGAAGGCCTTAAAGAAAAAGGTTATGAAGAGGGAAAGAATATAGATATTGACTATCAAAATGCACAAGGAGATGCAGCTACATCACAAACAATTGCGCAAAAATTTGTATCTGAAGATAAGGATTTAATTTTAGCAATAGCAACACCAGCGGCTCAGGCTGTTTATAATGCTACAAAGGAAATACCAACAGTTTTTACAGCAGT
>JAAYOT010000148.1 GCA_012520205.1 Clostridiales bacterium | reverse complement strand
TTAAATTTATATTAAAATTTATGTTGAAAATATAAAAATTATAGGAAAAGTACATTAAGACAGGGGGAGACAACTATGGATAAAAGAAAAAAGGCAGTTAGTATAGGACGAAAAATAATGGTTCAAATAATTGCTTTAGTAATAGCAATTATTTCTTTTTCTTCTGTTCTATCCTATTCAAAGACAAAATCAAACATTCTAGAAAGAACCTATGACACTTTAACAGAAAGAACAAAAGATAGTGCAGCAGCAATTGAAAGGGAATTTTTTTATCGCAAAGAACAATTAAATTACATGGCTTCATTGCCGGAAATAAAGTCAATGGATTGGAAAGTGCAAAAGCCTCTTCTTATTGAGTTAGCAGAAAAATGGAATTATGATAGTATATTTATTGTTGATAGTAAAGGCTTTGGCTATTATCCATCAGAAACAGAGCCCAAGGATCAGTCAGAAGAAGAGTTTTTTAAAACAATGCAGGAAAAGGGAACCTTTATTACTGAACCTTTCATAAGACAGGAAGAAAGAGAATCAATAACTACTATTGTTTTACCTATTAAAGGAGACTCTGATTCAGTATTAGGATACATATGTGGGACTATTAAGCTAGATGAAATAAATAAAATTGTACAATCCATAAAAATTGGAAATGAAGGATATGCATTTTTACTAAATGATTATAATAAATTTGTTGCTCATCAGGATATGGAGTTAGTTATAAATGAAATAGACCTTTTTGGCTTTTTTAACCCTGATGAAGATGAATTAATAAATAATAAATTACGAGACTTTTCTGATAGGACAAAAGGTAGTGAAGGTGCAGTTGAAAATTTAAAAATAGGAGAATCTAATCTTTATATTTCACACTCAAAAGTTAACAATACTCCTTGGACAATATATCTTGTATCTTCATCAACAGATATATTAGGTGGAATTAATGAAATTGCAGTTCAACAAGTAATGTCAGCTTTTGTCTTTATAATAGTTGGAGTAATGATTTCTATATTTATTAAGAGATATTTAACATCAGAAATAGATAATATTAAGAAATATTCTACAGAATTATCATCATATAACTTATCCTATAAAGGGGTTGCAAAGGAAAATAACGAATTTGGACAAGTTATAGAAGCATTAAATTCTGGTGTAGATGCTTTAAATACAACTATTACCGAAGTAAAATTAAAGAGTGATGAAATTTTATCAAGCAGTGAGGAAATAGATTCTATGTTATCTGAAATAGCAGTTGAATTAGATGAAACTTCAGCTACAACAGAAGAAATTTCAGCTAGTATGGAGGAATTTAATGCAGCTTTACATGAGGTAAACAATGCTTCTGAAACAATAAATATGGATGCAAAAGCAGCAGTAAATAGAGCACTTAACAGCTTAGAGCTAGCAAATAAAATTGAAGCTGATGCAAATATCATTCATGATGAAACCATTGCATCAAAAGAAAATGTTGAAAATATTTATAACAAATGTAGTATTAAGCTAAAGGAAGCATTAGAAAAGATAAGTGTTGTTGAAAGCATAGCATTAATGTCCAATAGCATATTAGATATTTCTGAGCAAACAAGCTTATTAGCTCTTAATGCATCAATTGAGGCAGCAAGGGCAGGGGAACAAGGAAAAGGTTTTGCAGTAGTTGCTGAGGAAGTAAGAAAGTTAGCGGAAGAATCAGCTATAGCTGTTAATAATATACAAAATACTATAGATAATGCCTTAGTTGCAGTTAATGATTTATCTAGAACATCATCAGAATTATTATCTGTAGTTGAAGGTGATATATTAAGAGACTATAAAAAGTTAATTGATGTAGCAGTATTATATAAATCAGCTGGAACTGATGTTAAGGACATGGCTTCAGATTTCTCAGAAATATCAACAGGAGTTTCAAATTCAGTTAATGATATTACAACTAGTATTAATGAACTTACACAAGTAGTTACATCTGTATCAGAGGCAACTGTAGCTATTGCAGAAAGTATGAATAATATTAATGTAGTAAAGGACTCAATAATAACTAATTCAGCTAGCAATAAGGAAAAATCAGCTAACTTATCTGAGCTAGTAAATAAATTTAAGTTATAAAAATAAAAAATATAAGTATAGATATTTTTTAAATTATTTTTAGATATCTATACTTATTTTTATATATACTAATTATAATTTTCTGAATTTACAATTCATATTTAACAGATCTCCAGAGAGGGAAACTGTAATATCCCCATTCATTTTCTTCATAAGGGATTTTGATATGGCAAGGCCTAATCTTGTTCCTTTTCCTGAGCGGCTATTATCTGCCATATAGAATCTATCAAAAAATCTTTCTAAGTTGTCAGGATTTATGTGTGTCACATCATTACTTACCAGATCCTTTCTTACTTTAATTCTGCCTTATTAAAAGAGCTATAGCTATTACTGTTGAAATAGCAATTGTTATTAAGCATACTGCAACTACCTCAAAGCCCTGAGAAAAAGTAATTTCTTCTAGGGTGGCTAAGAAGCAAGTCTAATTTGAGCTGTTTATCTAACTTGGCAGTAATGGCTATTATAGGCATTTGCTTAGTTTCCCTAATATCTAAAAATGAATTCTTACTACAATCAATTTATGCAGCAATTAGTAGATTTCAAACAGATTATTTACTTTATAAATATGGATATTATGGTATTGAAGGTAACTCTTATGCGAAAATGTCAAGGGAGACAATTAAAGCCATTGAAGCTAGATTATCCAATGAAATTTGATATTTAAATAACATATATAATGAAATAGACAGAAGCCTTAGCTCTGTATCTGATATATATTGGAGGGGAAGATCTTCAAAATCGACTTTGGAATCTTATCTGTACTCTGAAAAGAATTCATTGGAAGCTTTTAATAGAGATATAGAAAGTTACGAAAGCAGGAAATATGCAGTAGCAAACGGGGATTAAGAGAGTTGTTAGAAGCATTAAAAAGCACGATAGCTCTATATAGCAATTCTACAAATTCAATGCTATCATATAAGAGTGGATATTTATGTAAGAATATCAAAGTGTTAGATTTATACAAAAAGGTAGAAGCAAGTATAAAATATGTTGAGCATAATAAAAAAGAAATTGAGCTTGCAGAATTAAAGCAGGAAGAAGTATTTGCT
>JAAYOT010000147.1 GCA_012520205.1 Clostridiales bacterium | reverse complement strand
TCTTGTTTAAATAAGGTTTTTAAAACAGAAATATCTGTTGAAATATCTAATGCCATATCTTCATATAAATCATCTAATAAGTTTTCAAAAGCAGTATTTATTAAATCAATACTCTTTTCTATTTCAATTTTAGCACTTTTAATGTTTTCTCCCTGAACTGGCTGATTATTAAGTTCTTTATAGGAATTAATCAGTTTTATTGTCATTGGAAGATAGTGATTTATAAATTTATTTACCTCATGAAGCTTTTTAGGATTCTTTTCTATAAATTCTAGAATCTTATTTATAATATTTTGTAATTTACCAAGCTTTAATGAAAATTCTTCTTTATAAAGTTGATTTTTTACAGTTTTTATTTCTTCAATATACATTTTTCCCGTATTAATAATAGCTCTTACTTCATCATTCATTGATTCTTTTCCATTTTCCAGCTTATCTTTATTACCTTCTTTTTCAATTTGCTGTCTTTTTAAATTCAAATAATTCTCATAAACTTCATCTGTTAACATAAAATGTATTTCTTCGTCGTCGATATGCCCTTCCTTAAACATACCCAACTCAATCATTTTTCTTAAATCCTTAATAATAAACTTATCTTTTTTTCTAACTATCCTTGCTAAATCACTAATTAAGCAATACTCATCATCATCTAGAAATCTTACATATCTTTTAAATCGTCTTACTCTTCTTATGGATTTTATCCCCTTTATAAAAACTCCTATACCTGAAGCAAAAAAGATAGATAGGAATACTAATCCAACTATTCCACCTATAAGTTTTTCTGGAACAAAAATAAAGATCATTAAATAAATAGCTAGAAAAATTCCTAAAACAAAGCTGCCAATTGCTCCAAAAATAATACAAAGTATTCCTGAAATGCTGCCAACAGGCTTCTTAGCTATATATTCAGTTATATCTTTTTTAGTTGTCTTATTTAAATTTACATATCTATTTTCTATTTTATCATTATATTCTTTTAGCTTTGTTTTAAACTCATTTATAGTTTGATCAGTTTTACTGGCAATTCCTTTTGTTATTGTAGCAAAATCTATAGCATTAAGTGCATTTTTCATGGTATCCATAATTTGATCTTCTAAATCAGAAAATTCCTTTTTATTCATGGCCTTGCCTCCAAATTATTTTCTAATAAGCTTAATAATATTGTAGATTTATTATATCTTATTCTTAGATTAATTACAATTTATACAAACTAAAATTTTGGAAAAAATAGGTTCAAGCATACTTATGAAAGTATGCTTGAACTACTTTTATAGTTAATATTTCTCACTAAAACTAGTGAAGAATTAAATAAGTTAAATTTATATCCTCATCTAATTTATTCTTTCTATTTTTATTGGTACATATTTATAATTAGGTTCTCTTGAATATCTATCAAAGACTCCTGGCAAAACAGTATTTGCTTTTAGATAATGCATTGGAGCAAAAACCTGATCTTCCTTTATATTTGATCATATGTAATACTTGGCTTCTTAGGCAGCATATCTTCATCAATATTTAAAGCTTTTGCTACAGCTTTCCTTCTAGCTTCATCACTATATTCTCCACCACCATAAGGGGCTGTAGTATTGCTAAATAGCCTTGATCCCATAGCATTACATTGTCCAGTTATTGAATTTGCCCCCGTACCTGGTTTTCCAATATTTCCAGTCACAAGGGCTAAATTTATTATAGCTTGAGCTGTTCTAACTGCCTGGTATCCTTGATTGACCCCCATAGTCCACCAGAAGGATACTCTTTTTCCTTCATGAATTATTTTTGCAAGTTCTAAAACCCTTTCCTTAGATATTCCTGTATGCTCTTCAACATTATTTACATCATATTTTTTTACATGCTCCTTAAATC
>JAAYOT010000146.1 GCA_012520205.1 Clostridiales bacterium | reverse complement strand
CCTTATGAAAGAGGAATAGCTAATAGAATAATAGAAGAGTTTATGCTGGTTTGCAACGAAACAATAGCAGAGCATATGTTTAATCAAAATGTTCCTTTTGTTTATAGAATTCATGAAGATCCAGATGAAGAAAAGCTGGCTAAATTTAAAGAATTTATCTATAACCTAGGTTATAGAATGAAGGGTGGAGAAGAAACAGACCCTAAGGAATTACAAGAAATATTAGAAAAGGTTGAAGGAAAAAGGGAAGAAAAGGTTGTAAGTACATTACTTTTAAGATCTATGATGCAAGCTAAATATTCACCACAATGTGTTGGGCACTTTGGTCTTGCAGCTGAGTACTACTGCCATTTTACTTCACCAATTAGAAGGTATCCAGACCTTCAAATTCATAGAATAATAAAAGAATATCTAAATGGAAATCTAAGCGAAGGTAGACAAAGAAAACTTATAGATATTGTAGATGTAGCAGCAAGACAGTCTTCAGAAATGGAAAGGCTAGCACAAGATGCTGAAAGGGAAGTTGATGATTTAAAGAAGGCAGAATATATGCAAGAAAGAATTGGAGAGGTATTCCAAGGAATAATATCATCAGTTACATCCTTTGGATTATTTGTGGAGCTACCAAATACAATAGAAGGGCTTGTGCATGTAACTGCCTTAGATGATGATTACTATATTTATGATGAAGATCAGTTATGTTTAATTGGAGAAAGCAGCAAGAAAGTTTATAGACTAGGTGACGAAGTTAAAGTAAAATGCTCAAAGGTAGATATAGATAATAGGGAAGTATATTTTGACTTAGTAGAAGAGGAAGATTCTGTTGAAGAAAATACAAAAACAGAGGAAGCGGAACATAAGGAAAGTTATAAGATTGATATAGTTAAGAAAGAAATAAAAGAAGAACTTTTAGCTGAGCTTAAGCAAGAATTACTGGAAGAGCTAAGAGAAGAAATTAAGGATGAAATAAAAGAAGAAATATTAAATGAATTAAGGGTAGAATAGGGGATAAAAAGTAATAGGTAATAGACAATAGATAAAAAGTAAGAGTAAGGTAATGGGTATTAGCTTATTTTACCTAAATCTGATATACTAGAAAAAAAGGCTATATTTTAAATTAACTATTGTGTATAATTTAAAATATAGCCTTATATCTTTAAATGAAAGTGTAAATAACTTATTATCTTAGTTATTAGAAATATAATAAAAATAGCGTGGTGATATACTTGGTAAGAAAGAAAAATAGTAATACTCTAGCTGAAAACAGAAAAGCTAGACATGATTATTTTGTAGAAGAAACAATAGAAGCTGGCATAGCTTTAGTTGGTACAGAAGTAAAATCAATAAGAGCAGGAAAATGTAATTTAAAAGAAGCTTATGCAGATGTAACTAATGGTGAAATAATAATATTAGGTATGCATATTAGTCCTTATGAACAAGGAAACATATTTAATGTAGATCCATTAAGACCAAGAAAGCTTCTTCTTCATAAACAGCAAATAGCAAGATTTGCAGGACTTGTATCCCAAGAGGGATATACATTAATACCTTTATCTCTTTATCTAAAAAATGGAAGAGTAAAGGTTGCCTTAGGTCTATGTAGAGGTAAGAAAAATTATGATAAGAGAAATGCTCTATTAGAAAAAGCTCATAAGAGAGATATTGAGAGGGAAATGAAAAACGCAAACAAATACTAATTACAGGCTTTAGCCACGAGCAGTGTGGAGTTTGCAGTTTGGAGTGTGGAGTTTGGAGTGCGGAGTGTGGAGTTGGGAGTTTGGAGTTTGAAATGGGTGCTTAGTTTTCAGGTTTCAGATTAAGATAAAGATAATTTAATTGGTAGCAATAAAGATTTAAATAATATTCTCTATTGCTGCCAATTTTTTATTTACATTGTAAATGTTTTATAAAGTTTATAACATATACCTTTTTATTGTAGAAAAAATATCAATCTTGAGGTAGAATTATATTGTGAAAATAAATTCTAAGGGTAAGTGTGGTTAGATATGGAAGGTTTCGATAATATTATTGGTCAAAGTGAAGAAATGAAAAATATAATAAGTAATTGCAAGAAGGTGGCTAATAGTCCTTCTACCATATTAATTGAAGGGGAAAGTGGTACTGGTAAAGAGGTGTTAGCTAAGGCAATTCATAATTATAGTAATAGAAGAAATAACAAGTTTGTTGCAATTAATTGTGGTGCAATTCCTAAAAATCTAATTGAAAGTGAACTATTTGGTTATGAAGAGGGAGCCTTTACTGGAAGCAGGAAGGGTGGATATATTGGGAAAATAGAGCTTGCTAATAACGGGACCTTGTTTTTAGATGAAATAGGGGACATGCCCTTTGATATGCAGGTTAAGCTTCTTAGGGTACTTCAAGAAGAGAAAGTTACAAGGATTGGTGGTAACACAGAAATTCCAGTAAATATGAGGGTAATTGCAGCTACAAATAAAAATTTAAAAGAAGAAGTTAAGATGGGAAAGTTTAGGGATGATTTATATTATAGGCTGTGTGTTATTCCAGTAGTTATTCCTCCACTAAGAGAGAGAAAAGAAGATATATCACAATTAATAGAATACTTCTTAGTAGAAAAGTCTCAAAAACTTAAAAAGCCATATAGATCTTTAGATAAAGACTTGCTAGATCAATTATTAAAATATAGTTGGCCAGGCAATGTAAGGGAATTAGAAAATATTATAGAAAACATAGTTAATTTAGATGGAAGAATGTCAATTAAGCTTTTCGATGAAGAAGAAAAAATGGAGTTTTGCAAAAAGGAAAAATGCAGAAAGTATTTATTATATAAAAGAATGAATGAATTTAACTTAAAGAAAGTAGAAGAAGGTACAATAAAAAAAGCTTTAGATTATTACAATTATAATCTTACAAAAGCAGCAAAATCTTTAGGAATAAGTAGAAATACTCTATATCTAAAGATAAAAAAATATAATATTAATGTAGAAAATACAATATAAGTGTAGAAAATAACAAATAATTTTAATATAAAATGTACTAAAACAGGATAGTGTCCTAATTTAATACAGTAATTAAAATGAACATTTGTTAGATTTTAGTACAGAATGATATCTCTAGTATTGTAAAAAAATTTAGGTCCAGTAAAATAGCTATTGTTAAAAAAATAACCATTTTGGCATGGTATTTGCTTAATTATATATTGACTTCACAGTATTATATATAAAATTGGAGGGATTTTTGTTATGGCAAGATTTACATTACCAAGAGACATTTATCATGGAGAAGGATCTCTAGAAGCACTAAAATCAATAAAAGGAAAAAGAGCAATAATAGTAGTCGGTGGCGGTTCAATGAAAAGATTTGGTTTCTTAGATAAAGTAGAAGCTTATCTAAAGGAAGCTGGAATGGAAGTTGAAATTTTCGAAGGAGTTGAACCAGATCCATCAGTAGAAACTGTTATGAAGGGTGCTGAAGCTATGAGAAAATTTAACCCAGATTGGATAGTTTCAATTGGCGGGGGATCACCTATAGATGCAGCTAAGGCAATGTGGATATTCTATGAATATGAAGATTTCACATTTGAAGACGCAGTAGTTCCTTTTGGCCTTCCAGAGCTTAGAAAAAAAGCAAGATTTATAGCAATTCCATCTACAAGTGGTACTGCTACAGAAGTTACTGCATTTTCAGTAATTACTGATTATAAAGCAAAAATTAAATATCCAATAGCAGATTTTAATATTACTCCAGATATAGCAATTATAGATCCTGAGCTTGCGCAAACTATGCCAAAGACTTTAACAGCTCACACAGGAATGGATGCATTAACTCATGCTATAGAAGCATATACTGCATCATTAAGATCTAATTTTTCAGATCCATTAGCATTAAAGGCAATACAAATGGTAGCAGAAAACTTAGTTAAGTCCTATGAAGGGGATAAGGAAGCAAGAAATTTAATGCATGAAGCTCAATGCTTAGCTGGAATGGCATTCTCCAATGCACTACTTGGAATAGTTCATTCAATGGCACATAAAACTGGAGCAGTATTTGATATACCTCATGGATGTGCAAATGCAATTTATCTGCCTTATGTAATTCAATACAATAAAAAAGAAGCCTTAGATAGATATGCAGATATAGCAAGAGCGCTAAAGCTAGAAGGAGAAACAGACTTAGAGTTAACAAATTCATTAGTTAATATGATTAATGAATTAAATACAAAACTTAATATTCCGCATACATTAAAAGAATATGGAGTAGAAGAAGATTACTTTAAAAAGAATTTAGAGTTTATTTCAAAAAATGCTATTGCAGATGCATGTACAGGTTCAAATCCAAGAGAAATTGATGCAGAGGCAATGGAAAAGCTTTTTGAATGTGTTTATTATGGAAAAGAAGTTAATTTTTAGTTCACTGTAATTAAAAATGCCCTAAAAGGATTACCTTTGTTTAAAAATATATAAGGTAATCTTTTTTTAGATAAAATGTTAAAAGTTAGACAAAGATTCTAGAATTTATTGTCTAAAAATGAAATAAATGATAGAATTATCTTATAAACAATGTAAGGGGGAACATTATGTATAAAATAGTTAAGAAGAGGGAGCTTACAGACAGTATATATCTTATGGATATAGAGGCAAAAAGAGTAGCCAAGTCTTGTAAGCCTGGACAATTTATTATCATCAAAAATGATGAAAAGGGAGAAAGAGTACCGTTAACAATTGCTGATTACGATAGGGAAAAGGGGACCGTAACAATAGTTTTCCAAACAGTTGGAAGAGCTACAAAGGAATTAGCAACTTATAATGAGGGAGATTATGTTTTAGACTTTGTTGGACCATTAGGAGTACCTAGTGAATTTATTTCAGAAGATTTAGAAAGCCTTAAAAAGCAAAATATAATTTTTATAGCTGGTGGAGTTGGAGCTGCACCTGTTTATCCACAAGTTAAATGGATGAAAGAAAATAACATAGATGTAGACGTTATTATTGGAAGTAGAACTAAGGATTTATTAATTTTAGAAGAAGAAATGAAAGAAGTAGCAAATAACTTATATATTTCTACAGATGATGGAAGCTACGGATTTAATGGAAATGTAACACAACTTTTAAATCATTTAGTAAAGGATGAAGGAAAACATTATGACCATGCGGTAATCATTGGACCAATGGTAATGATGAAGTATGCTTCACTTTTAACTAAGGAGCTAAATATAAAAACAACAGTGAGCTTAAACCCAATAATGGTAGATGGTACTGGAATGTGCGGTGCTTGTAGAGTTACTGTTGGTGGAGAAGTAAAATTTGCTTGTGTTGATGGACCAGAATTTGATGGCCATTTAATAGATTTTGATGAATCGATGAGAAGACAAGCTTTATATAAAACTGAAGAAGGCAAGGAATTGTTAAAATTAGAAGAAGGAGATACCCATAATCATGGTGGTTGTGGATGCAAGGAGGAGTAATTATGGAAAAGTTTGATAGAATGAAAAGAATACCTGTTGCTGAACAGGCACCAGAAATTAGATCAAAGAATTTCGATGAAGTTTGCTTTGGATACACTGAAGAAGAAGCTGTATTAGAAGCTTCAAGATGTTTAAACTGTAAAAAACCAAGATGTGTAGATGGATGTCCTGTTTCAATTGATATACCAGGTTTTATTACTTATATAAAAGAAAGAAAGTTTGAAGAAGCTGCTAAGGAAATTGCAAAATATAGTTCGCTTCCTGCAGTATGTGGTAGAGTATGTCCACAAGAAACTCAATGTGAAGGAAAATGTGTTGTAGGAATAAAAGGTGAGCCAGTTTCTATAGGAAAATTAGAAAGATTTGCAGCAGACTGGTCAAGAAAACATGATGTTGAATTGGCATTTAGAGAAGAACCTAAAAATAAAAAGGTTGCTGTTATCGGTAGTGGTCCAGCTGGCTTAACATGTGCTGGAGAACTAGCTAAAAAGGGATATGATGTAACAGTATTTGAAGCGCTACATGAACCAGGTGGAGTATTAGTATATGGTATTCCAGAATTTAGATTACCAAAGGACGAAGTAGTAAAATATGAAATAGATAACATAAAAAAATTAGGTGTAAAAATTGAAACTAATGTTGTTATAGGTAAAACAGTTACAATAGATGAGCTTATGGAAGATGAAGGATTTGATGCAGTTTTCATCGGTTCAGGTGCAGGTCTTCCAAAGTTTATGGGTATAAAAGGAGAAACTGCAAATGGAGTTTTCTCAGCTAATGAAATTTTAACAAGAGTAAATCTTATGAAATCATACAAAGAAGGATATTATACTCCTGTAAAAATAGGAAAGAAAGTTGCTGTAATTGGTGGAGGAAACGTTGCTATGGATGCAGCAAGAACTGCATTAAGACTTGGAGCCGAAACTCATATAGTATATAGAAGAAGTGAAGAAGAGCTTCCAGCAAGAGTTGAAGAAGTTCACCATGCAAAGGAAGAGGGGGTAATTTTTAACCTTTTAACAAATCCAACAGAAATTTTAGTAGATGAAAATGGTTGGGTAAAGGGAATGAAAGTTATTGAAATGGAATTAACTGAACCAGATGAATCTGGAAGAAGAAGACCAGTTCCTATTGAAGGCTCAGAACGTGTTATAGATGTAGATACAGTAATAATGTCCCTAGGGACATCTCCAAATCCACTAATATCTTCAACTACAAAAGGACTTGAAACAAATAAGTGGCAATGTATTATTGCAGATGAAGATGGTCATACAACTAAAGAAGGAGTTTATGCAGGGGGAGATGCCGTTACAGGTGCTGCAACAGTAATTTTAGCTATGGGTGCTGGTAAAAAGGCTGCTCAAGCAATTGATAAGTATTTAAGTAAGTAGTAGAATATATATTAAAAAAATAGTCGAATATATATTAATAATAGTAGAATATAAAGTAAAAATCGTAGTATAATGTTTCAGACGAAGGAAGGGAAATAATATGTATTTATCAAAATTTACTGATTACTCCTTTAGGTCATTACTGTATCTTGCAAATCATAGAGATAAAATATGTACTGTTGAAGAATTATCGAAAGAATTAGATATATCAGAACATCACCTAAAGAAAATAATTCATAAACTTGCTAAAACTGATTATGTAATTTCCATGAAGGGAAGATCCGGAGGATTAAAATTAGGATTAGAACCTGAAGAAATTAATTTAGGCGAAGTTTTAAAAATTACTGAAGATAATTTGAATATAGCAGAATGTTTTAGTAAAAAAGAAGTGTGCCCATTTATTGAGGGCGGCTGTAAACTAAAAGGGATTATGAGGTCATCTTTAAATAGATTTTTAGATGAGTTTTCGAAACACACACTTAGGGATTTGCTGTAGCAAATCCAATTCAAAAATCATCCTTCACAATGCACAGTGAAGGATGATTTTCAGGGGGCTGTTGCAGGTCAATATCATAATGATATTGGTTGCAGACAGCCTCTTTATATTATTCATAATTTAGCTAAGCTGAATTATTTCCGCAATTGTGCATTATGCATTTTGAATTTTGAATTGTGAATAAAGCTTGCTTTATTCTAAAGGTTTGTGTTTTTCATATCAGTTAATGGAATACTTTTTTCTGTTAAGTCAAAGTTGTATTGTTCAAGTCCGCTATTAAAACAGCATTCATAATAATCCTTTGTTACTATAAAGGTATTATTAAGTTTTTCTAGTTCAAGATTATGTATTAAATCAGCAGTAAAATTCTTTATATCTTTAAGATCTTTATTATAGGCATAATCAAAGGAAAATGTTTCAGTTAATACAAGCTGATAAACATTATTGCCCTTTTTCAATGATGTAATTTTAGGGGTGGAGGAAATATTAATAATTTGTGCATCTTTTTTATTAGTCCAATCTCTTAAAAAGGCAATTCTTTTAAACTCATATTCTAGAGAATAAGCTCCAAAATTATCAGAAATATCATAAAATCTATAAAGGTCTTCCACATTTCCTGTAATAAAGGAATTATTTCGTGTTGCATATAAATTCTTTAAATAAGAAAGAATTAAATTTTCATCAGAAACTTCACTTGTAGAGTCTGTTATAAATCTTCCAACATTTAAGCTATCTTCAGTATTAATAATATTATTAACATTTTTGTTATTAGAAGTATTTGAGATAGATATTAAAAATACTGATACAAGAAAAATTGATATTATATTATAAATTCCTGAAAAAATTGCTTTATCATAATTATTACTATCTTTTTTCATATTAACCTCCCAAAAAAGTTATTAATTTTAGTATGCACATTAAAAAATAAAATATTAGAAAAAATGAAAAAATTTCTATTTAAAGCAATAAAACTTAAATATAAACAGAAATAGCAGTATTTAAAGTTATATTATGGCTGTAGGGGGAAGGTTTACAAAGAATATCTATTGTGATATATTTAATTTGAAATTAAATATATGAACAGGGGAGCTTGTATTGCAGGCTGAGAGGAAGTAATCAACTTCGACCCTTAAACCTGATTTGGGTAATGCCAACGTAGGAAGTAATTTTAATGCTTATTATGCGGGAAATGCCTCAGGTGTTTCCCGCTTTTTTGTAAGTCTTTTTAGAAATGTTAGGAGGTAGGTTTATGTTTAGTGAAATTCTTAAAAATGTTAGGAAAAAAAGCCCTCTTGTTCACTGCATAACAAATTATGTAACAGTAAATGACTGTGCAAATATATTACTTGCTTGTGGAGGATCTCCAATTATGGCTGATGATCCTTCAGAAGTTGAAGAAATAACATCAATTTGCGGTGGACTAGATATTAATATAGGAACTTTAAATAAAAATACAATTCCATCAATGTTTTTAGCAGGAAAAAAAGCAAATGAATTAAATCATCCTGTTGTTTTAGATCCAGTTGGTGCAGGGGCTTCATCTTTACGTACAAATACAGCTAGGGAATTAATGGAGAAGGTAAGGCTTACAGTTATTCGTGGAAATATCTCTGAAATAAAAACACTAGCTTTAGGTTCCGGAACTACTAAGGGAGTAGATGCAGATATTGCAGATGCAGTTACTGAAGAAAACTTAGATGAAGTTATAAACTTTGCTAAGAATTTTGCAAAGGAGACAAGGGCAATAATTGCAATTACAGGAACTATTGATATTGTTTGTGAT
>JAAYOT010000016.1 GCA_012520205.1 Clostridiales bacterium | reverse complement strand
GGTTATGCCAGGAGACCACATTGATATGAACGTTGAATTAATCACTCCAGTTGCAATGGACGAAGGATTAAGATTCGCTATCAGAGAAGGTGGAAGAACTGTAGGTTCAGGAGTTGTTACTACAATAATTGAATAATTATTATAGAAGCAATTTTATAATATAAAAATAAATAATATAAATGTGATCACATTTAGAGGGTAGAGGGACGCTTCTATCCTCTTATTTTATACCTATAAGGAAATATAGAACAAAAAAGGTTTGTATATTAGTTTCAATGAAAAAATAAACTATTGAAAAAACTACAAAATAAAGATAGAATATAAGCATTGAGTTAAGAGATAGAAATTACTAATTAAAAATTATAAAAAAGTGTTGAAAAAAATAAACAAAGATAGTATAATGTAATAGTTGTATAGCAAACAGCGATGAATCAAGAGGTTGCCGGACTTCCGGGGAAATTCTTGATGAGTATGTTAGGATCTAGAATCCAACGACAGGGGTTGTATAAACACGGTGTTATTTATGAAACACCAGGAACAGTTTATAGAACATCCGCTGTTGTGCGTTAGAAGTAAAGCGTACATGAAAAGGAGGGAAACCAAGATGTCAAAACAAAAAATAAGAATCAGATTAAAGGCTTTTGATCACACAATATTAGATCAATCAGCTGAAAAAATTGTTGAAACAGCAAAATCTACAGGAGCAAGGGTTTCAGGACCAGTTCCACTACCAACAGAAAAAGATGTTGTTACAATATTAAGAGCTGTTCATAAGTACAAAGATTCTAGAGAACAATTCGAAATCAGAACACACAAGAGATTAATCGACATAGTTAATCCATCACCAAAAACTGTTGATGCATTAATGAGATTAAACTTACCAGCTGGTGTTGATATCGAAATCAAACTATAATTACTAAGAATAAATAACATTTGAACTGTTAAGACTGCAAGGCAGTCCGCTGATACGTTTAGGAGGTGTAAATACATGAAGAAAGCTATATTAGGAAAGAAGATAGGAATGACTCAAATCTTCGATGCAAACGGAAAAGTTGTTCCAGTAACAGTAGTAGAAGCTGGCCCATGTGTTGTTGTTCAAAAGAAAACTATCGAAAAGGATGGTTATGACGCAATACAAGTAGGTTTCGGTGAAATAAGAGAAAAATTAGTTAATAAGCCTAAGAAAGGACATTATGCAAAAGCTGGTGTTTCTTTAAAGAGAAAACTTAAGGAATTCAGATTAGAAGATACTTCTGCTTATGAAGTAGGTCAAGAAATCAAAGCTGACATATTTGAAGCTGGAGATAAGGTTGACGTATCTGGAGTTTCAAAAGGTAAGGGATTCCAAGGTGTTATTAAGAGATGGAATGCTAGCAGAGGACCAATGAGTCACGGTTCTAAGTTCCACAGAGCAGTAGGTTCAATGGGAGCTTCATCAGACCCATCAAGAACTTTCAAAAATAAAAATATGCCAGGACATATGGGAGCTGTTAATACAACAGTGTTAAACTTAGAAGTAGTTAAGGTTATAGCTGACAAAAACTTAATACTAATCAAGGGTGGTATCCCAGGACCTAATAAAGGTACAGTAGTAATAAGAGACGCAGTTAAAGCTTAATTATGTAGAAAGGAGGAAACAGGATGCCTACAGTAGGATTATTTAATCAAGAAGGAAAACAAGTTGGAGATATCCAATTAAATGAAAATGTGTTCGGAGTTGAAGTAAACGCTGATGCAATACATCAAGTTGTAGTAGCTTTATTAGCTAATAAAAGACAAGGAACTCAATCAGCTAAAACTAGAGCTGAGGTTAGAGGAGGCGGAGCTAAGCCTTGGAGACAAAAAGGAACTGGTAGAGCAAGACAAGGTTCAATCAGAGCTCCACAATGGATTAAAGGTGGTATAGTTTTCGCGCCAAAGCCAAGAAACTACAGAGTATCTGTGCCAAAGAGCATGAGAAAAGTAGCTATGAAGTCTGCTTTAACTAGCAAAGTTCAAGACGGACAAATGGTTGTGCTTGAATCATTAGCTTTAGAAGCACCAAAAACTAAAGATATGGTTCAAATATTAAAAGCTTTCGAAGCAAAGAAAACTTTAATAGTAACAGCTGAAGCTAACGAAGTTCTTTACAAATCAGCTAGAAACATTGCTGGAGTTGAAATAATACCAGCTAACAACATCAATGTTTATGATTTATTAAAAACTGAAAAATTAATCATAACTAAGGATGCTGTATCAAAAATTGAGGAGGTGTACGCATAATGACAAGCTATGATATCATAAGAAAGCCTGTTATCACTGAAAAAAGCATGAATGCTATGGCAGACAAAAAGTACACTTTCATAGTTCAAATTAACGCTAATAAGGTTCAAATAAAAAGAGCCGTAGAAGAAATTTTCGGTGTTAAGGTTAAAGATGTTCAAACAATGAGAACTATGGGAAAAACAAAGAGAATGGGCGTACATGTAGGAAAGAGAGCAGACTTCAAGAAAGCTATTATTACTTTAACAGAAGATAGTAAGAATATAGAATTCTTTGAAGGAATGCAATAAAACATAGAAAAGCGTATTATTGGCATTAAAATGCCAGAGAAGCTAAAGTTAGGAGGGAATTTAAATGGCAGTTAAGAATTTTAAGCCAACTACTGCAGCAAGAAGAAATATGACTATGGCTACTTTTGAAGAAATAACTACAGATCAACCAGAAAAGTCACTTCTTGCATCATTAAAGAAAAAAGCAGGTAGAAACTCACAAGGTAAAATAACTGTTAGACACCATGGTGGTGGAGCTAAGAGAAAATATAGAATCATAGATTTCAAAAGAAATAAGGACGGTATTCCAGCAACAGTTGCTACAATAGAATACGATCCAAACAGAACTGCATACATTGCTTTAGTAGTATATGCAGATGGTGAAAAGAGATATATAATAGCACCAGTAGGATTAAAAGTTGGTGATGTAATAGTATCAGGACCAAACGCTGATATCAAGGAAGGAAACTGTCTTCCATTACAAAACATACCAGTAGGTACATTTGTTCACAATATCGAATTACAAGCTGGAAAAGGTGCTCAAATGGCAAGATCAGCAGGAGCATCAGCTCAATTAATGGCTAAAGAAGGTAACTACGCAACATTAAGACTACCTTCAGGTGAAATGAGATATGTAAGAATTGAATGTAGAGCAACTATAGGTCAAGTTTCAAATACTACTAATGGCATTATCAGTATTGGTAAAGCAGGTAGAAAGAGACACCTAGGATGGAGACCTGCAGTAAGAGGTTCTGTAATGAACCCTAATGATCACCCTCACGGTGGTGGTGAAGGTAGAACACCAATCGGTAGACCAAGTCCAGTTACTCCATGGGGTAAACCAACACTTGGATACAAGACTAGAAAGACTAAGAAGTATTCAGATAAGTTCATAATAAAGAGAAGAAACGATAAGTAGCAGAAGAGAATATAATTCTCTTCATGGCTTGTCAGCCAACAGATTATGAAGGGAGGCAAATATAGTGAGTAGATCAACAAAAAAAGGACCATTTGTACATGAGAGACTTTTAAAGAAAATCGAAGAAATGAATGCACGTGGAGAAAACAACAAAGTTATTAAAACTTGGTCAAGAAGTTCAACAATTTTCCCACAAATGATAGGTCATACAATCGCTGTTCATGATGGAAGAAAGCATGTTCCAGTTTATATTAGTGAAGATATGGTTGGACATAAGCTTGGAGAGTTCGTTTTAACAAGAACTTACAGAGGACACGATTACGACGAAAAAGCAGCTAAAAAAAGAAAGTAATCCGAGAAAGGAGGAACATAAATGGAAGCTAGAGCTATAGCTAAATATGTTAGAATGTCTCCAACTAAAGTAGGAGTAGTTCTTGATTTAATAAGAGGAAAAAATATTCAAGAGGCTTTCGCTATCTTACAATACACTCCAAAAGAAGCAGCCGTTGCTATAAATAAAGTATTAAAATCAGCTGTTGCTAATGCTGAAAATAATCACGAAATGGATGTTGAAAGATTATATGTGGCAGAAGCATACGTTGGAGCTGGTCCAATATTAAAGAGATTTAGACCAATGGATCACGGAAAAGCATTTAGAATTAACAAGAGAACAAGCAATATAACACTTGTAGTTAAAGAAAGAGCTTAGAAAGAAGGAGGGAAAAAAATGGGTCAAAAAGTACATCCTCATGGACTTAGAGTAGGAGTTATCAGTGATTGGGATGCAAAATGGTATGCTGACAAGGCAAATTTTGCTGACAACCTAATTGAAGATAACAAAATAAGAAAATTCGTTAAGAAAGAACTTTACTCAGCTGGTATTTCAAAAATTGAAATAGAAAGAGCGGCAAAGAGAGTTAAGTTAAACATATATACTGCTAAACCAGGAGTTATAATTGGAAAAGGTGGAGCAGGAATAGAAGCTTTAAAAGCAAAATTAGCAAATATAGTTGATAACAAGAAACATTTATTAATCAACATAGTAGAAGTTAAGAATGTAGAAACAAACGCTCAATTAGTAGCAGAAAATATAGCTGCTCAACTTGAGAAGAGAATATCATTCAGAAGAGCTATGAAGCAAAGCATTCAAAGAGCTATGAAACAAGGAGCTCTAGGAATTAAAACATCTTGCTCAGGTAGATTAGGCGGAGCTGAAATGGCAAGAACTGAATCATATAACGAAGGAACTATTCCACTACAAACTTTAAGAGCAGATATAGATTATGGATTTGCTGAAGCTGATACAACATATGGTAAGATCGGTGTTAAAGTTTGGATTTATAACGGAGAAGTTCTTCCAACTAAAAAAGTTGAAGAAAAGGAAGAAATTAACGCATAAGAAAGGAGGACTTAGTCATGTTAATGCCTAAAAGAGTTAAGCGTCGTAAGGTTCAACGTGGTAGAATGAGAGGAAAAGCTACTAGAGGTAACTTCCTAGCATACGGAGAGTTCGGTATTCAAGCAATGGAATGCGGTTGGATAAGAAGTAATCAAATAGAATCTGCGAGAATTGCTATAAATAGATATATAAGAAGAGGAGGAAAACTTTGGATAAAGATTTTCCCAGATAAGCCAGTAACTCAAAAAGCTGCTGGAACAAGAATGGGTTCTGGTAAAGGTAATCCAGAATACTGGGTAGCAGTAGTTAAACCTGGCAGAGTGTTATTCGAGTTATCAGGGGTTAATGAAGAAGTTGCAAGAGAAGCAATGAGACTTGCATCACATAAGCTTCCTGTTAAGACTAAATTCGTAACAAGAAGAGATTTTGAGGAAATGGGTGGTGAAGAATAATGAAGGCTAGAGAATTAAAAGAATTAAGAGCAAGTAATCCTCAAGATTTAAAGGTTAAATTAAATGACCTTAAGGCTGAATTATTCAACTTAAGATTCCAATTAGCTACAGGTCAATTAGAAAATCCTATGAGAATTAAAGAAGTAAAGAAATCTATAGCCCAAATCAAAACCATCATTAGAGAAGAAGAGATCAGGGCTTTCGAACAGTAGAAGCTGAAAGGAGGTAACCCTTAATATGGAAAGAGGATTAAGAAAAAAAAGAATAGGTAAAGTTGTTTCTGACAAAATGGATAAAACAATAGTTGTTGCTGTAGAAACAAAAGTAAAGCATCCGCTATATGGAAAGATCATTAATAGAACAACTAAATTTAAGGCTCATGATGAAAACAATGAAGCTAAAATAAATGACAAAGTTTTAATTATGGAAACTAGACCATTATCTAAAGATAAGAGATGGAGACTTGTTGAAATAGTTGAAAAGGCTAAATAAGCTTTAAGACTGAAAGGAGGGTAATTCAATGATACAACAACAATCCTTATTAAAGGTAGCTGACAACTCAGGTGCTAATGAAATAATGTGCATAAGAGTTTTAGGTGGATCAAATAGAAAGTTCGGTAACATTGGAGATGTAATAGTTGCTAGCGTTAAGAGTGCAACACCAGGCGGAGTTGTTAAAAAAGGTGACGTTATAAAAGCTGTTATAGTTAGATCAGTTAAAGGATTAAGAAGAGCTGATGGTTCATACATTAAGTTTGATGAAAACGCAGCAGTTATAATAAAAGATGATAAGCAACCAAGAGGAACTCGTATTTTCGGACCAGTTGCTAGGGAGCTAAGAGATAATGAATTCTATAAAATCTTATCATTAGCACCGGAAGTTCTATAAGAGGAGGTGTCTTATTTGAAGGTACATGTTAGAAAGAACGATACTGTAGTAGTAGTTTCTGGAAAAGACAAGGGAAAAACTGGAGAAGTTTTAAAAGTATACCCTAAAACAGGCAAGGTTATTGTTCAAGGAGTTAATATAATAAAGAAACATCAAAAGCCAAATAGAGCAAACATGGAAGGCGGAATAATAGAAAGAGAAGGAGCTATATTCAGCTCAAAAGTTATGTTATACTGCACAAAATGTAAAAATGCTACAAGAATTAGCAATAAAATATTAGATGACGGTACAAAAGTTAGAGTATGCAAGAAGTGTGGAGAAACATTCTAAAATCTGAAAGGAGGTACTAAATAATGACAACAAGACTTCAAGAAAAGTATCAAAAAGAAGTAGTTCCAGCTATGATTGAAAAGTTCGGATATAAAAATATAATGGAAGTTCCAAAGCTTGAAAAAATAGTTATCAACATGGGAGTTGGTGAAGCTAAGGACAATCAAAAATTCCTAGAAGCTGCAGTTAATGACTTAACAATAATTGCAGGACAAAAGCCAATATTAACAAGAGCAAAGAAATCAGTTGCTAACTTTAAGTTAAGAGAAAATATGGCTATAGGATGTAAAGTTACATTAAGAAAGAAAAAAATGTATGAGTTTGCAGACAAATTTATGTCAATAGCTCTACCAAGAGTTAGAGACTTTAGAGGAGTTTCAAGCAAATCTTTCGATGGAAGAGGAAATTACTCTATAGGAGTTAAAGAGCAATTAATATTCCCAGAAATTGAATACGATAAAATCGATAAGGTTAGAGGAATGGATATTATCTTCGTTACAAGTGCAAACACTGACGAAGAAGCAAGAGAATTATTAAGATTCCTTGGTATGCCATTCGCTCAATAATAAGGAGGGAAAACTGTGGCACGTAAGGCTATTATTGAAAAGTGGAAAAAAGAACCGAAATATAAAACAAGAGCTTATACAAGATGCAGAATATGTGGAAGACCACATGCAGTATTAAAAAAATATGGTATATGCCGTATTTGTTTTAGAGAACTTGCTTATAAGGGTGAAATTCCTGGTTGTAAGAAAGCAAGCTGGTAAAACTAATGTAGTGAAAGGAGGCACATTAAATGGTTATGACAGATCCTATCGCAGATTTGCTTACACGTGTTAGAAATGCAAATGCTGCAAGACATGAAGTAGTAGAAGTTCCTTCATCAAATATAAAGAAAGCAATAGCAGAAATATTATTACAAGAAGGATATATTAAAGAATTAGAGGAATATAGCGATGGCGTAGTTCCAATGCTAAGAATAACTCTTAAATATGGGGCAGATAAAGAAAGAGTAATAACTGGAATTAAGAGAATATCTAAACCAGGACTTAGAATTTACTGCAAGAAAGACGAAATTCCTAAAGTACTTAACGGATTAGGTGTTGCTATAATATCAACATCAAAGGGATTACTAGTTGATAGAGAAGCAAGAAAAGTTGGTTTAGGCGGAGAAGTTATCTGCTACATTTGGTAATTTTAAATATAGAAATTAACTTTTATTAACATATATACAGAACAAGTAAAACAGGAGGTGCGATTATGTCAAGAATAGGTAGATTACCTATAGCTATACCTGCAGGCGTAACAGTAGAAGTTTCAGCAGATAATGTTGTTACAGCAAAAGGACCTAAAGGTCAACTTGTTAAAGCAATGCATGAGGACATGAATATAGCAGTAGAAGACAATCAAGTTGTTGTAACTAGACCTAGTGATAATAAAGAACACAAGTCTCTTCACGGTTTAACTAGAACATTAATCAATAACATGATAATCGGAGTTGAAAAAGGATTTGAAAAAACACTAGAATTAGTTGGTGTTGGTTATAGAGCTCAATTACAAGGAAAGAAGCTTGTATTGAATTTAGGATTTTCACATCCAGTAGAAATTGAACCAGTTGATGGAGTAACATTTGAAACTCCTTCAGCAACAAAAGTTGTTGTTAAAGGTATAGACAAAGAACATGTTGGAGATGCCGTGGCTGAAATAAGATCATGGAGAAAACCTGAACCATATAAGGGCAAGGGAGTTAAGTTCGAAGGCGAAGTTATCAGACGTAAAGAAGGTAAAACTGGTAAGAAATAATAGAAAGGAGTGAAACCTTTATGTTCAAGAAGGCAGACAAGAACACTAATAGAGCAAAACGTCACTTAAGAGTACGTAAAAAAGTATCAGGTACTGCTGAAAGACCAAGACTTTCAGTATATAGAAGTGAAAAGAATATATATGCTCAAATTATAGATGATGTTAAGGCAGTAACTTTAGTTTCAGCTTCATCTTTAGATAAAGAATTAAATATAAAAGTTGGTGGAAATAAAGAATCTGCAAAATTAGTTGGAGAACTAATAGCTAAAAAAGCTTTAGAAAAGGGAATTACAGAAGTGGTATTCGACAGAGGTGGATATGTATATCACGGAAGAGTTCAAGCTTTAGCAGATGCTGCTAGAGAAGCAGGCTTAAAATTCTAATAAACAAGGAGGGAAATACATGAGAATCGATCCTAGCACACTAGACCTTAAGGAAAAGGTTGTAAGCATAAACAGAGTAACTAAGGTTGTTAAGGGTGGTAGAAACTTCAGATTCAGCGCACTAGTAGTTGTAGGTGACGAAAACGGACACGTAGGCGTTGGAACGGGAAAGTCAATAGAAATCCCAGAAGCAATTAAAAAAGGAATAGAAGACGCTAAGAAACATTTAGTAAGTGTTGCAATAGTAGATGGTACTGTTCCTCATCAAATATATGGAAAGTTCGGAACTGGTAAAGTTCTTATAATGCCAGCTAAAGAAGGTACAGGAGTAATCGCTGGAGGTCCAGCTAGAACTGTATTAGAATTAGCAGGATTAAAGGATGTTAGAGCTAAGTCATTAGGTTCAAACAATCCTAAGAATATGGTAAGTGCTACAATTAACGGTTTAGCAAACTTAAGAACAGCTGAAGAAATAGCTAAATTAAGAGGCAAAACTGTAGAAGAAATATTAGGTTAGGAGGGAAAAGCAATGGCAAAAATTAAAGTTACTCTAGTAAAGAGCTTAATCGGAAGAAAAAAAGACCAAATTGCTACTGCACAAGCCCTTGGACTAAAAAAAATTGGTAAGACAGTAGAACATGAAGATACTCCTCAAATCAGAGGAATGATAAATAAAGTTAGCTATTTACTGAAAGTAGAAGAAATTTAGTAAGAGGAGGTGCTTGAGTAATGAAACTTCATGAATTAAAACCAGCAGCTGGAAGTAGAAAAGCTCCTAAGAGAGTTGGTAGAGGTACTGGTTCAGGTTTAGGTAGAAACGCTGGTAAAGGTGAAAAAGGTCAAAATGCTAGATCAGGCGGCGGTGTAAGACCTGGTTTTGAAGGTGGTCAAATGCCACTATATAGAAGACTTCCTAAGAGAGGATTCACTAACATTTTCGCAAAACAAATTGTTAGCATAAATGTTGATAGATTAAATATTTTTGAAAACGGAACTGAAGTTACACCTGAACTTTTACTTGAAAAGAGAGTAATAAGTAAGGTTAAGGACGGAGTTAAAATCTTAGGTAATGGGACTTTAGAGAAAAGCTTAACTGTTAAGGGATGCAAATTCTCAAAAACAGCTGCAGAAAAAATAGAAGCAGCTGGAGGAAAAGTCGAGGTGGTTTAGTATGCTATCAACCCTACGTAATGCCTGGAAGGTTCCCGAATTAAAGAAAAAATTCCTATGGACTATATTTTTAATTGCAATTTTCAGGATAGGAACCAATATTCCTGTTCCTGGAATTAGCAAGGAAGTCCTAGAAAGTTTAGCACAAAGCGGAACTTTATTTGGTTTTTATGATTTAATATCAGGAGGTGCTTTTAGTCAATTTAGTATATTGGCTCTAGGCGTAACACCTTATATTAATGCATCAATAATTGTTCAGCTATTGACTATAGCAATACCATCTTTAGAGCAATTATCTAAAGAAGGTCAAGAGGGAAGAAAGAAAATTCAAACAATAACAAGAATCTTATCTATAGTTATTGGTTTTATATTAGCTTTCGGAACTTATAATTTAGTAGCATCAAGAGGTGCTATAGATGAAACTGGCTTTAGTCAGATAATTGTTGTATTAATATCATTAGTTGCAGGATCAACTTTCTCAATGTGGTTAGGAGATCAAATAACAGCTAAAGGATTTGGAAATGGAACATCAATATTAATATTTGTTAATATTGTGTCTCAGTTACCGGTGACTTTAATGTCATTATATACATTGAAAAATATAGGTAAGATTGATATTGTAGAAATATTACTATTTGTGTTATTTTTGTTATTAATGTTAGTAGCATCAGTATTCTTCTCATTAGCAGAAAGAAGAATTCCTGTTCAATATGCTGGAAAAGCAGTTGGAAATAAAGTTATGAGAGCTCAAAATACCCATATACCTTTAAGTATAATAGGGTCTGCTGTTATAGCTATAATATTTTCATCATCAGTTATGATGTTCCCTGCTACACTAGCTCAATTTTTCCCGAACAGTACGTTATTAGCTAATTTAGCAACAAGTAAATATAGTATATTCAATAGGGAATCATGGATGTACGCAGTTATATATTCATTATTGACTATCTTCTTTACTTGGTTCTATACACAAATTACATTTAAACCTGATGAAATGGCAGAAAACCTACATAAATCAGCAGGTTTTGTACCTGGAATCAGACCAGGAAATGCAACTGAAAAATATTTCGAAAAACTACTTACAAAAGTATCATTAATAGGTGGATTATTCGCAGCAGTTTTAGCAGTGCTACCTATATTAATATCAAATACAAATTTACAAGGAATTCAATTTGGTGGTACATCATTACTAATTATGGTAGGAGTTGGACTTGATTTTTCAAGACAATTAGACTCACAATTAATTATGAGACATTATCAAGGATTCTTAAAATAGTTTAATAATGGAGATGATGCCCGTGAAGATAGTATTATTAGGTCCTCCTGGAGCAGGAAAAGGAACACAGGCAAAATCAATTAGTAATAGATACTCAATACCTCATATTTCAACAGGAGATATTTTTAGAAAAAATATTTCAGAAAATACTCCTTTAGGAATTGAAGCTAAGAAATACATCGATAAAGGTCAGTTAGTACCTGATGAAGTTACAATTAACATGGTAAAGGATAGACTTCAAGAAGACGATTGTAAAAGTGGATATTTATTAGATGGATTTCCTAGAACTGTAATTCAAGCAGAGGCTCTTCAAGATTTTCTATCAGAGAGAGATGAACGTCTTGATACTGCATTACTGATTGAAGTGCCAACAAATTTTATATTAGAGAGAATGACAGGAAGAAGAGTATGTCCATCATGTGGAGCGAGTTATCATATAAAGTTTAATCCACCTATCAGTGAAGGAAAATGTGATGTTTGTGGAAGTGATATAATCCAAAGAAAAGATGATTCTGAGGAAACTGTATCTGAAAGATTAGATGTGTATGAGAAACAAACACAACCACTAATTGATTTTTATAAAGCAAAGAACTTACTTTCAGTAGTAGATGGAACAAAGGCTATCAATGAAGTTTTTGAAGGTATTTGTACCTTATTAGGAGATTTAAAATAATGATTTTTGTTAAGAATAACAAAGAGATCGATCTAATGAGGGCGGCTGGAAGAATAGTAGCCGAAACATTATTATTAATTGAAGATAAAGTAAGACCAGGAATAACCACTGCTGAATTAGATAGAATTGCAGAAGAATTTATAACTAAGCATGGAGCTAAACCTTCATTTAAGGGCTTATACGGCTTTCCAGCTTCACTATGTATATCTGTTAATGAGCAAGTTGTTCATGGGATCCCAGGAGAATATGTATTAAAAGATGGAGATATAGTTAGTGTAGATTGTGGTGCGTTTCTTAATGGCTTTCATGGAGATGCTGCAAGAACTTTTGCAGTAGGTAATGTAACAAAGGAAGCTAGTAAGTTAATTAAAGTAACTAAAGAAAGTTTCTTTAAGGGCATTGAAAATGCTAAGGTAGGCAATAGACTTACTGATATATCACATGAAATACAAAACTACGTGGAGGCCTCAGGTTTCTCAGTAGTTAGAGAATTCGTGGGACACGGTATTGGAAGATCTTTGCACGAAGATCCGGATATACCAAATTACGGTAGGCCAGGAAAGGGTCCTAAATTAGTAGAAGGAATGGCTTTAGCCATTGAGCCTATGGTCAACGTAGGTAACTATAAAGTTAGAACATTAAATGATAACTGGACTGTAGTAACTAGTGATGGCAGTTTATCTGCACACTATGAGAACACTATTGTAATTTTACCAGATGGACCAGAAATATTAACACTGATTGAATAAGTGTTGCTTAGTTATAAATTAACATGATACCAAAAGGTGGCTTGTAGATTTATGACTAAGGTAATCATTGAGGTGAAAGATTTGCAAAACAATGACTTAATTGGGAAAGTAGTTCTTTCAATAGCAGGAAGAGATAAAGATCATTTATATGTAATAGTAGATGTACTAAAGAATGATTACGTTCTTCTAAGCAATGGGAATACAAAAACAGTTCAGATGCCTAAACGTAAGAGTTTAAAACACTTAAAAGTTTTAAATAATGTAGATGATGAGATTAAAGAATCTATCATATCAAAGGATAGAGGTACTGATTTAAAAATAAAGAGATTTCTAAAACTTAAAGGCATTGTTAAGGAGGGTTGATTACCTTATGTCAAAAGATGATGTAATAGAAATGCAGGGTACAGTACTAGAAGCATTGCCAAATGCTATGTTCCAAGTAGAACTTGAAAGCGGGCATAAGATTCTAGCACATATATCAGGAAAATTAAGAATGAACTTCATAAGAATTCTTCCAGGAGATAAGGTTACAATTGAGCTTTCTCCATATGACTTAACAAGAGGTAGAATTACGTGGAGAGCAAAATAAATAAATACTAAAACGCTACAAAGTTTTACAAGGAGGGTTAGCGATGAAAGTAAGACCATCAGTTAAGCCTATTTGCGAAAAGTGCAAAGTTATAAGAAGAAAAGGAAGAGTAATGGTGATCTGTGAAAATCCTAAGCACAAGCAAAAACAAGGCTAATACAATTAAAGTATAGGCAAAAAAGTATTATATTACTATATGAATTTTATTGACTTTTAAGTTAAAGTCCAATATGATTATATAGGCATTTAATTACGATTAAATAAATGTTAGGTGCGGCTGACAGTAGAGCCAAACTCTACTGACCTAATTTTTATTATATAAATACACAAAAATCAAACATTGAACAATATACAATAAAAGTTGTTTCGATTTCAATACCAGGAGGTGTAAATTTCAATGGCAAGAATTTCAGGCGTAGACCTACCAAAGGAAAAAAGAATTGAAATAGGTCTAACATATATATATGGAATAGGACTTTCTACTTCACATAAGATACTAGCAGAAACAGGCGTAAACCCTGATACAAGAGTTAGAGATCTTACTGAAGATGAAGTAACAAAGATAAGAGAATATGTAAAAACATTAAAAATCGAAGGCGAATTAAGAACAGAAGTAGGATTAAATATCGATAGATTAAAAGTAATAGGTTCTTACAGAGGATTAAGACACAGAAAAGGACTTCCAGTTAGAGGTCAAAAGACTAAGACTAACGCTAGAACAAGAAAAGGTCCAAAGAAAACTATAGCAAATAAGAAGAAATAGTTAGGAGGGAAATTTAATGGCTCAAAAGGTTAAGAAGACTAGAAGAAGAAAAGAAAGAAAGAATGTTGAGCATGGCGCAGCACATATTTCTTCAACATTTAATAACTCAATAGTTACTTTAACTGATGCAAGAGGAAATGCTTTATCATGGTCAAGTGCAGGAGCTTTAGGCTTCAGAGGGTCAAGAAAGAGTACTCCTTATGCAGCTCAAATGGCAGCAGAAACAGCAGCTAAAGCAGCTATGGAACACGGATTAAAGAGTATAGAAGTATATGTAAAGGGACCAGGTGCTGGAAGAGAAGCAGCAATAAGATCTTTACAAGCAGCAGGATTAGAAGTAACTTTAATTAAAGACGTTACTCCAATCCCACATAACGGATGTAGACCACCAAAGAGAAGAAGAGTCTAGTATTCATATAGGAGGTGTAATTAATGGCAAGATATACTGGAGCTACATGTAGATTATGTAGAAGAGAAGGTATGAAATTATTCCTTAAAGGGGATAGATGTTATACAGATAAATGTGCTTTTGTTAGAAGAAGCTATGCACCAGGACAACACGGAGCAGCTAGAAAGAAATTATCTAACTACGGAGTACAATTAAGAGAAAAGCAAAAAGCAAGAAGAATATATGGAATTTTAGAAAGCCAATTCAGAAATTACTACGAAAAGGCTGATCACATGAGAGGAATCACAGGTGAAAACTTACTTAAATTACTAGAAATGAGATTAGATAACGTAGTTTACAGACTAGGTTATGGTGCTTCAAGACCAGAAGCTAGACAATTAGTAAACCATGGACATTTCTTAGTAAATGGTAAGAGAGTTGATATTCCATCATACCAAGTTTCTGTTAATGATGAAATAACAGTAATTGAAAAGAGTAGAGGAACTGAAAAGTTCAAGACATTCATCGAAAATCCAAAGACATTACCAAAATGGTTAGAAGCTAATGCTGAAAACTATACAGGAAGAGTAGTTGCTGAGCCTGCAAGAGAAGATATTGACAGCCCAGTAAATGAAACTCTAATTGTCGAATTATACAGCAAGTAATAGTTTAGTATTTGTATTGTTAAGATTTTTCTTACAATACAAATATATAAGCGTTGCCCTCAGAGTAAAGTTGCCATTTAAAATATAAGGAGGGTTTGTGCATGTTAGAAATAGAAAAGCCAGTTATAGAATGTACAGAAGCAAATGAAAATGGAACTTATGGTAAATATGTTATTGAACCACTTGAAAGAGGATATGGTATAACTCTTGGAAATGCTCTAAGAAGAATACTTTTATCATCACTTCCAGGAGTGGCTCCAACATCTGTTAAGATTGATGGAGTTTTACACGAATTTTCAACTGTACAAGGAGTTAAGGAAGACGTAACAGAAATAATTCTTAACATAAAATCTTTAGCATTAACTATGAAAGGTGAAGGTCCAAGAACTATTTATATAGATGCTAAAGGACCTGGTGAAGTTACAGGTGCAGATATAAAAACTGATGGAGATGTTGAAGTTATAAATAAAGATCTTCACATCGCTACATTAGATGATGATGGTAAGTTATACATGGAGATAACTGTTAATAGAGGAAGAGGATATGTAACTCAAAGCAAAAATAAGAGTGAAGACCTTCCAATATCATCAATAGCTGTAGATTCAATATATACACCAGTAAAAAGAGTTAATTTTACAGTTGATAACACAAGAGTTGGTCAAATTACTGACTATGATAAATTAACTTTAGAAATCTGGACTAATGGAACTATAAAAATTGATGAAGCTATAAGCTTATCATCAAAAATCCTTATAGAACATTTAAAACTATTTATGTCATTAGGTGAACACACTAATGATGTAGAGATTATGATAGAAAAAGAAGAAGACAAAAAAGAAAAAGTACTAGAAATGACTGTAGAAGAATTAGATTTATCAGTTAGATCTTACAACTGCTTAAAGAGAGCAGGAATTAATACAGTTCAAGAACTTGCATCAAAGACAATGGATGACATGATGAAGGTAAGAAATCTAGGAAAGAAATCTTTAGAGGAAGTCGAAAGAAAGCTTAAAGAATTAAACTTAAGCTTAAGACAAAACGATGAGTAAGGAGGTAAATCCACATGGCAGTTTATCGTAAACTAGGTCGTCCTACTGACCAAAGAAAAGCTATGTTAAGAAGCCTTGTAACTGGACTTTTAAAACATGGTAAGATAGAAACAACAGAAACTAGAGCTAAGGAAACTAAGAGATTAGCTGAAAAGATGATCACTTTAGCAAAAAGAGGTGACCTTCACGCTAGAAGACAAGTATTAGCTTTTGTTACTGATGAAGAAGTAGTTGCAAACCTATTTGACAATGTTGCTCCAAAGTATGCGGAAAGAAATGGTGGATACACTAGAATCTTAAAGATGGGCCCAAGAAGAGGGGACGGAGCTGAAATTGTTATACTTGAATTAGTATAATATATTAGGGGATTAAGTAGAGCTTAGTCCCCATTTTCACATATAAAAATGTTACACTATAGAAGTTAAATACTATATAAGAATCTATAAAAATTTTCCAAAATCCATTGTAATTGTATGAATGTATATTATAATATTCTTATATTTAATGTATATACAGTATAGATTTTGATATAATATTTAAACATAGTGGCAGATGGGAGGAATGTATGTGAAAGAAAGAATGATTAGCTGTAACAATGTATCTTATAAATATAGAGGCAATGATGATGAAGAAGAAAAATACGCTGTAAATGGAGTTACCTTTCAAGTAGAAAAGGGAGAGTTCCTTGCTATTTTAGGTCATAATGGTTCTGGGAAATCAACAATAGCAAAGCATATGAATGCTCTTTTATTGCCAAGTGAAGGAACAGTAGTAGTTGATGGATTAGATACTTCAAATTCAGAATACTTATGGGAAATAAGAGCTAAGGCAGGTATGGTTTTTCAAAATCCTGATAATCAGCTTGTTGCTACCATTGTAGAAGAAGATGTTGCCTTTGGTCCTGAAAATTTAGGAGTAGATCCTAAAGAAATAAGGGAAAGAGTTGATGATAGCTTAAAGAAAGTAGGAATGTATGATTATAGAAAACATGCTCCTCATCTGCTTTCTGGTGGTCAAAAACAAAGAATAGCCCTTGCTGGTATTTTAGCAATGCAGCCAGACTGCATAATATTAGATGAACCAACTGCTATGTTAGATCCATCTGGTAGAAAAGATGTTTTAAATTATATAAAAGAAGTTAACGAAAAATACGGTATAACAATTATATTAATTACTCATTATATGGATGAGGCAGCACAAGCAGATAGATTACTAGTTATGGATGGAGGCAAAATAATGTTAGAAGGAAAGCCTAGAGAGGTTTTCTCTAATGTTAAAAAAATGAAGGAAATTGGTTTAGATGTTCCACAAGTAACAGAATTATGTTATGAACTAAGAAAAGAAGGTATAAATATAAATACAAATATTTTAAATGTAGATGAGATGGTGAATGTATTATGTCAATTAAAATAGAAAATTTAGTTCATGTGTATATGCCCAAATCACCTTTTGAGAAAGTGGCATTAAATAATGTTAATTTAGAAATAAATGATGGGGAATTTGTAGCTTTAATAGGCCATACTGGTTCCGGAAAATCAACATTAATACAACATATGAATGGATTATTAAGACCAACTTCGGGAAAAATAATAATAGATAGTACAGATATTACAGAAAAGAATGTTAAGCTTTCAGATATAAGAAAGAAAGTAGGCTTAGTATTCCAATATCCAGAATATCAATTATTCGAAGAAACAATAGAAAAAGATATTGAATTTGGACCTAGAAATTTAGGTTTAGATAATGAAGAAATAACAAGAAGAGTTAAAATAGCCATGAATATGGTAGGCCTTGACTATGAAACCTATAAAGATAAATCTCCTTTTGATTTAAGTGGTGGACAAAAAAGAAGGGTAGCAATTGCAGGTGTAATTGCTATGGAGCCCAAAACACTTATCTTAGATGAGCCAACTGCAGGATTAGATCCAAAGGGAAGAGATGATATATTAAATCAAATAAAAATTCTACATGATGAATATAAAATGACAATTATAATAGTAAGCCATAGCATGGAAGACGTTGCTAATATAGCAGAAAGAGTAATTGTTATGAATAAGGGGGAAGTTGCCCTTCAAGGAAAACCTTCAGAAGTATTTGTAGAAGTAGAAAAACTTGAAAAAATGGGTCTTGCAGTACCACAAGTAACCTATTTAATGAGAGAATTAAAAAACAAGGGCTTTGATGTAAGTAATAAGGTATATACAATAGAACAAGCAAAAAAAGAATTACTGAAGGTTCTAAAATCAAACATATCTAGGGGGTAACAAAATTGATAAAAGATATAACTATAGGTCAATATATGCCTGGGGAAACCTTTGTTCATAAGTTAGACCCTAGGACAAAAATACTACTAACTATACTATATATAATATCCTTATTTATAGTTGATAAATTTGTTGGATATATATTAATTGTTGGCTTTTTAGCCTTAACTGTATGGGCCTCTAAGCTTCCAGTTAGATATTTATTTAAGGGATTAAAGCCAGTACTTTTCCTAATAATTTTTACAGCAGTATTAAATATTTTTATGGTTAAGGGAACATTAGATAGTTTAATATATGAGCTAGGCTTTATAAAAATATATAAAGAAGGTCTTTTAACAGCAGCCTTTATGGCTCTAAGGCTAATATTCCTAATTATGAGTACTTCTATTTTAACCCTTACAACATCACCTATTGAATTAACAGATGCTATAGAAAGGCTTCTTAAGCCAATAGGAAAAGAAATTGCCCACGAATTAGCTATGATGATGACAATTGCCTTAAGATTTATACCAACATTAATGGATGAAACAGATAAAATTATGATGGCTCAAAAGGCAAGAGGGGCAGATTTTGATAATGGTGGCTTAATACAAAAGGCAAAAAGCCTAATACCACTACTTGTTCCTCTATTTGTAAGCTCCTTTAGAAGAGCAGATGAGCTAGCAATGGCGATGGAATCAAGAGCCTATAGGGGTGGAGCGGGAAGAACAAGAATGAAGCAATTAAAATTTTCAAGTAATGATTTACTTTCCTTTGGTTTATTTTCAATCTTATTCGTAGGAGCCTTATTAGTAAGATTCTATTTATAAAGGTGGAATAATGAGAAATATAAAACTAATACTAGAATATGATGGAACAAATTATTTAGGTTGGCAAAAACAAAAAAATGGAGTAACTTTACAAGGCACATTAGAAGAGGCTATAAGCCTTTTAACAAATGAAAAAATTGAAGTTACAGGAAGTTCTAGAACTGATGCTGGAGTCCACGCTAAGGGTTTTGTAGCTAATTTTAAAACAAATAGTAAAATACCAGCAGAAAAATTTAGAGAAGCCATAAATCATAAGCTGCCAGAAGATATTGTTATTATAAAGTCAGAGGAAGTAAAAGAAAATTTCCATTCAAGATATGATGCCAAGGGGAAAACCTACTCCTATAGCATTATTAATAGAGATACTTATCCTGCAATAGGAAGAAATTATCTTTATCATATAAAGAAAAATTTAAACATAAGTTCTATGAAGGAAGCCTGCAGATACTTTATTGGAACTTACGACTTCTCAGCTTTTAAAAGCAGCGGAAGTTCAGTAAAAACATCAGTAAGAACAATAATGGATCTTCATATAGAAGAGGAAAATGAAATAATAAAAATATATATAACAGGTGATGGTTTTCTATACAATATGGTAAGAATTATAGTAGGCACCTTACTAATGGTTGGAAATAATAAAATAAAGCCTGAAAATATAAGAGATATTATAGAAAGTAAAGATAGAAAAAAAGCTGGAATTTGTGTTCCTGCAAGGGGTTTAACCTTAGAAAAAGTATATTATTAACATAAAAAAATAATTATAAAG
>JAAYOT010000145.1 GCA_012520205.1 Clostridiales bacterium | reverse complement strand
ATTCCAGAAGCAGAGGTGTTATGTGGATTTAAAATTAAAGATGAAAAAGACATGGTACAAGCTGCCAAGAAAATTTCAGAGCAGTTAAAAGGAGCAGTACTAGTTAAGGGAGGACATTTAGTTAATGATGCTATAGATTTACTTTATGAAAATGGAAATATCCATTGGTTTAAATCAGAAAGAATAAATAATCCTAATACCCATGGAACAGGCTGCACCTTATCATCAGCTATTGCCTGCAACCTTGCAGATGGAAAGACCCTTGCAGAAAGTATTGAAAATGCAAAAGCATATTTAACTGGGGCCTTAAGGGCAGGACTTGATATTGGAAAGGGAAGTGGACCGCTAGAACACACTTATAGTATCGGAAATTAGTGTGGAGTGAGGAGTTTGGAGTGTGGAGTGAAAGTTAGCTTTCAGCTAGTCAGTTTCAAGTGGCAAGTAACTAATTGAGGATTGAGAATTAAGGAAAATTTCTAGTTTTCTTAAAATTCTCAATTCTCATCTCTTAATTATTAATTATTTTTTATATCTGTTTCCTGTATTCATATAGATTATTGCTGTTATTGTAGTAATTAAGGTTAATACAGTTATAATCGTAGATAGGGCCCCTACTTTATCAGGGAATAGATAAAGGCCTACAGGAAGAATGAGGTTAATAAGGCTTAAGAGAAATAAAAGATTTCCTACAGCTTTACAAAGAGCTTCTTCATCATATTTTTCCTTTTCTTTTTTTGAAGCTGTATTATAACCTGCAATTAGAAAGGACATTTTTTTAAATCTTACAAGATATCCAAAAATAAATAATAAAATAGGTGCTATTAATGAAGGTAATAACATAAGAATTTCCCCCTTAAATTTAAATATGATATCATTAAATTAAACAAGCATATAAAAAGTAAATTTACTTTATATAATTATAATATGCTAAGTTTATATATATAAATTGTAGAAAGTTTAGAATATATATAAATATAGAAGAAGTTCAATTTAATGAGAAAAATTTTCTAAAAATACTAATAAGATTAACTTTAAAAAGTTATAAATATATTATATTATAAATGCATGCCAAATAAAAATTTTATAAAAAATGTCTTAAGGAAAACCTGGTAATACAGGAACTAATCAAAGTTGACATTGAATTTTATATAATATATAATTTAGGCATAGCAAAAATTGAATATTTCGCGTTAAACTATTTTACCTAACATGGGGGCGTCATGGCTTCGACGGGGGTAAGAGGAGTTTGATAAGCGAGCCGAGGCAAGCATGTCACCTCGATAATAAAGTATGCATTAAAGATAAACGCAGAAGACAATTTTGCATTAGCAGCTTAATATAAGCCGCTCATCAGCCCAGGGTGCCCACGCCTTGGATCACTGGTGTCATAACAGTGGGAAACGAAGTTTAGCAAAGCTTTGAGCTAAAGGGGTATTTATGAAGCTAGGGAATTAGGAGTTTGTTTGTGAGCGAACTAAGGACCGAAATTTTAGTCACAAACTACGCTCGTAGAAAGTCGGATGAATCTGCTTTCGGACAGGGGTTCGATTCGTAAGATGAGTCGCCTTATGGAGTAATCCATAAGTGATAACTTGGCTTTATCGGTGAACCCGTAGCAAGTAATGTTGCCGGCAACACCGAGAGGTATGTGAAGAAATTCAACAGCCTTGTATCGACTTATAGGTTCCTAAAAGCGAAAGCTCATGGAATACTAGGATAGAAGACATAAACTATACTGAGCTTCTATAATACGCCAAGATACCAATAGGAAAAAGTTGGTATAAGATATAGTCAGTGCCTGAAATTGGAAGTTAATCTAAGTAAATTTTATTACTAGAGATATATTTCTAAAATAAAATTTATAGATTGAAATTCAATTGAATAGAAATACAGGATGCACACGACCCCTCGCCTCCACCATT
>JAAYOT010000144.1 GCA_012520205.1 Clostridiales bacterium | reverse complement strand
TTATCTCCTTTAAGTTTTTTTGTTTCCTTATATCTTCTATTATTTTATATCATTTTTGTAAAAAAAACACCTTCATTTACTTTTCATAAATGAAAGTGTCATGTACTAATTTTAGCTAACCTTATTTCTTAATCTTAGCTTATCAGCTATAATTGCTATAAATTCACTATTAGTAGGTTTTCCCTTTTCATTATGGATAGTGTATCCAAATAGCTTGTTAATTGCATCTACTTGACCTCTACCCCATGCAACTTCAATAGCATGTCTTATAGCTCTTTCTACTCTAGAAGCTGTTGTATTGTATTTCTTTGCTATTGATGGATATAGCTCCTTTGTCACCGCTGACAAAAGTTCCATATCGTTTACTACCATTGTAATTGCTTCTCTTAAATACATATAGCCTTTAATGTGAGCTGGAACTCCAATTTCGTGAATTATGTTTGTAATTTCTGATTCTAGGTCCATTTCACCCTTTGTTTGTGGCTTAACAGTATTTTCTATTACTGTAGAAGGCTTTTTAACTGCTTCTTCAGTATTTCCGTTAAACATTTCTCTTATTCTCTTTGTAAATACATCCATATCAAATGGTTTTACCACATAATAATCAGCACCTAAGGTTATTGCCTTTTGTGTTATCTTATCTTGTCCAACAGCAGATAATACAATAATTCTTGGCATTTTTTCAATATCCATTGAATTTAATCTTTCTAAAACTCCAAGTCCATCTAGATGTGGCATTATAATATCTAAAATAACTAAATCAGGTTTTCTTTCTTGTATTAACTCTAATGCCTCTCTCCCGTCTTTAGCTACTCCTGTAACTATAATATCCTTTTGATTTAGCAAATAGTCATTTAAAATACTGCAAAATTCCTTATTATCGTCAGCTATTAAAACTGAAATTTTTGAGTCTTTCATACTTCTCTCCCCCATATTTCCAAATTAATTCCTTAGTTATTATTATTTGATATTTTTTATTTTTTAAAATTCACCTATTAATATTATATATATAGATAAATCTTTAAAAAACAATCTTTTTTTATAAATAATTTATCATAATTATAGCATAAATAACTTAATATTGATAGCTTTTTTACAATTTTTTCTAATGTTTTTTTGTATAATTTGTAAGTACATTTTTTTGTACTAAAATTAAAGCAAATTAAGAGCACTTATAATGCTCTTAATTTATTATTCCTGCATCTTTTAACATCCATTCTATATATATTCCATATCCTACATCAGGCTTATTTATTAATACATGGGTTACTGCTCCAATTATTTTATTATCTTGTATAATAGGACTTCCACTCATTCCTTGGACTATACCTCCTGTTTTTTCAAGAAGCTCTTCATCAGTAACTTTAATTAACATACTTTTTGGCCCTGGCTCATCCTGTGGTAATAACTTAATTATTTCTATATCATATAATTTTGGACCAGTTTCATCAACTGTAGTAATTATTTGAGCTTTACCTTCTTTTATTTCATTTCTAAATGCTATCTTTAGTGGTTTATTAGAAATTTTACTAGCAATATTGTTATTTGCAGTACCGAATATGCCTGATTCCGTATTCTTTTTAATAGTTGCTATACCTACTTTTTCATTGAGGAAGAGTCCCTTTAATTCACCTGGCATTCCCTTTTCGCCTCTTTTAATACTAATAACTGATGAATCTAAAAGATTACCGTCTTTTATTATAAAGGGTTCATTTGTATCTCCATCGGTTATTGGATGTCCTAAGGCTCCAAAGGTTTTGCTTTCTTTATGATAAAAGGTTAATGTTCCAATACCTGCCGTTGAATCTCTTACCCATAAGCCAAGCCTATAATTATCTCCTTCTTTTTCCAAATTTATTTCTTTATTTTGAGAAACATCATTTCTTAAGTATTGCAAAGTTACTCTTGAGTCCTTACATTCACTTATTTTTCTTGAAAGATCCCTTGAATTTTCAATTTCTTCTCCATTAATTTTAACTATTACATCTCCAAGTTGTATACCAGATCTTTTTGCCGGACTTTCTACCTGACCCTTTTCACAATTAACATCTGAATATCCTACTACAAGAACTCCCTTAGTAGAAAGCTTTATTCCTACTGTATTTCCACCTGGATAAAGTTCTAAATCATTAATTTTTGAAACTCTCACCGATTTTAAAGGTATAAATCCTAAAAATTTCACTTCAATTTCATCTTTATTTATGGAATAATTTTTAATTAGAAAATTAGAGGATATATCCATATTTGATGTTTCAATTGAATTGGATACATATATTGTCTCTGGTATTTTTCTTAAACTCAGGAAGGTAATTAAACTTAGAAGTAATATTAGAACACATGATGTATATACAATTTTAACCTTAGATTTTCTCATTCTATCTCCTCCTCGTATAATTAACTTTCCCTGAATGTTTTAGATTATGCTGTAAGTCTTTGCTAGTAAATTCTTTTATTTCTATAAAAAATAAAATCATAGCATTTCGCTATGATTTTATTCTTTGCAGATTTAAATATTCTTATGTATTAAATTTGAATACTATTTGATATTTCTTCTTTTTTTATTGTTGCAAACTTGACCATTTCAGATGCATTTTCTATTGTTACATTGCTTAGTTCATCTCCACTAGTCATTTTTGCAATTTCATTTATTTTTTCTTCTTTAGTTAAAATCTTTATTTGTGTAAATGTCTTATTATTTTCAATCTTTTTTGATACAAAATAATGACAATCTGATAAAGCTGCAATTTGTGGAAGGTGGGTAATGCATAAAACTTGATGCTTTGTTGCCACTTCATACATTTTTTCCCCAACTCTCTTTGCAATAGAGCCACTAATACCTGTATCAATTTCGTCAAAAATTAATGTAGGAATTTTATCCTTATCAATGAATACACATTTTAAAGCTAACATTATTCTTGATAATTCCCCTCCAGATACAACCTTTTCTAAAGATTTAAGAGGTTCTCCAGGGTTAGTAGATATCATAAAAGAAACTTCATCAAAGCCTCTTTCATTAAATTCTTCTTTTTGCTCTATGAAGATTTTTATATCAGCCTTATCCATACCTATATAAGATAATTCATATTTTATTTTTTCTTCTAAAAGAAGAGCATTTTCAACTCTTATATGATGAATTTTTAAGGCTGCTACCTTCATTTTTTCTTCTATTTTGTCTTTTTGAATTTCTAGCTTTCTGATAACCTCTTCTGAATTTATTAGTTCATCATATTGTGTTTTTAGTTTATCTAAGTAATTTAATATTACTTCTATTGATTCACCATATTTTTTCTTATATAAACTAATTTCATATATTCTAGAATTTATTTTTTCAAGTTCAAATTCATCATAATATATTTCTGATGAAAGATCTCTTATTTCTCTTGAAATATCCTCTAATACATATAAAGTTTCTTCAACACGATCTTTCTTTTCTTTTATTTTTTCAAAATGCTTTTCTATAGAGGATAATTCATTTACAACTTTAGATAAGCCCTCAATTACGGAAATTCCTTCATTGCTATTATCCAAAATTGCATAAGATTTATTTAATGCTAAAGAGATTTTTTCAGCATTGTTTAAAATATTAAATTCTTCATTTAACTGCTCTTCTTCGCCAATCTTTAAATTAGCCTTTTCTATATCATCAATTTGAAATTTTAAATAATCTATAAGTTTCTCCCTATCTGTATTTCCATTAAGGGATTTTATTTTATTTATTATTTCACCTTGCTCGTTTCTTAGTGCTTCAAATTCATTTAAATATTTATTTATCTTATCCCCTATAAAATCATCTAAGTAATAGATGTGAGATGCTTTATTTAATAAATTTTGATTTTGGTGCTGTCCATGAATATCTAGTATTTTTTCTCTTAATTTTCTTATATAAGATAATACTACAGACTTTCCATTAACTTTAACAATACTTTTTCCATGTAGGGTTGTTTCCCTAGAAATTATTAATATATCTTCATCTTCAATTTCTAACTCTTTTAATAAAGGTAAAATATCTTCATTTTCTATTGTAAATATAGCTTCAACAAAAGTTTTATTTTCCCCATATCTTATTAATTCCTTTGAAAACTTTCCACCTAAAACATAATCTATGGTATCTATTAAAATTGATTTTCCTGCACCAGTTTCTCCTGATAAGATGTTAAATCCTTTACCAAATTCTACTGATAAATCTTGAATTAAGGCAAAATTCTTTATATTTAATTGTAATAACATATTATATCACCTTTATAAAATCATTTTTCTAACTTCTTCAACTAATTCAACAGCCTTATCTATTGTTCTTACTAAGATAAAAATTGTATTATCTCCTGCTATTGTGCCTGCAACTTCTTTATCAAAAAGTTTATCAATAGCTTCTGCAACAGCCATAGCTGATCCTGTAAGTGTTTTAACTACAACAATTTTATCAACATTTTCTACAGAAACTGCAGCATTAATTAAAATACTTACTAATTTATCATTAATATCTTTTTCTTCTTTCACAGGCTCAACATATTTATATCGTCCATTAATACCTTGGACCTTTAATAATTTTAAAATTTTAATATCTCTTGAAACTGTAGCCTGAGTAACATCAAAACCTGCTTCTTTAAGTTCTTCTGCTAATTCTTCTTGAGTTTCTACATCCTTTTTACTTATTATTTCTAATATCTTTTCATATCTTTTAGATTTCATTTAATCACCTTTACTCCCTAGAGTTATTCAAAATTTTTGACCTTAAGATTTTAAAATAATCATAATCATCAAACAATATGATATTAGCATATTCTTCTGCTTTTTTAACTCTTACAAAAATTTCATCTATTAATTTAATTGCTTTTTGCCCATCAAAATTAACATAAGCCTCATTTTGCCAATTTTCTGCCTTTATCACAATTTCACTATGGCTATTTAAAACAATTGTATGGATTCCTTGTGTATGAGGGCAGATTGGAGTTAAAATTATAACATCTAAATCTGGATAAATAAATGGTCCCCCTGCAGAAAATGAATAGGCTGTAGAGCCTGTAGGGGTCGATATTATAAGGCCATCTCCTTTAAACTTACAATATTTTTTACCATCAATAAAGATTTCAAAATTAATCATTCTTGATAAAGTTTCCCTTAAAATAACGATATCATTTAAGGCTAGGGATCTATCCTTATTATTTTGAAGGGGCAAATCACAAGTTAAAAGCATTCTTTTTTCAGAAATATAATCACCATTTTTTATTTTCTCAAAAGCCTTGTCTATTTCTGATATCTCAATACTTGTTAAAAATCCTAGATTCCCTATGTTTATTCCTAATATAGGTACATTTACTTTACCATTTATACCTCTTGCAACGCTTAGTATAGTACCATCTCCCCCTAATACTATTATTAAGTCCAGGGGATTTACAAAACTATAATCAGCTATTTCATAACTATTTAGTAAAATAATCTCTATATCTTGAAAATATTCATTAATTTTTTCTTTTACTTTTTCTATAATTTTATTTTCTTTATCTTTGGAAGGATTTCTAGCAATAGCAATTCTCTTCATAACCTCATTCCCTTACATCTTTTATATAGTTAAAATATTTTTATAAGACTTCAAGAAAATCCCGAAGTCCTATAGTTCATTATAATAAATTATGAGATTCATTTATGACCTTTTCTATATCCTCTAACTCAAAATTACTTTCCCTATTTATGTCCTTAGTAAAATAAACTAAATATTCAATATTTCCTTCAGGGCCCTTTATTGGTGAATAAGAAAGATTAATTATTTTTAAGTTGTTCTCTATTAAGAAATCTACAATATTTTGAACTACTTCCTTATGTACATTAATATCTCTAACAACACCCTTTTTCCCTACTTTTCCTCTACCTGCTTCAAATTGAGGCTTAATAAGGGCAACTACTTCACCATTATCCTTTAGCAAGTTTAAAGTTGCTGGCATTATTGTCTTTAGGGATATAAAAGATACATCAATAGATGCAAAATCTGCTGGCTCCTTAGTATCTTCTAAAGTCACATATCTAATGTTAGTTCGCTCCATGCATACTACTCTTTCATCAGTTCTTAATTTCCATGCAAATTGGCCATAACCAACATCAATTGCAAATACTTTTTTAGCTCCATTTTGAAGCATGCAATCGGTAAAGCCTCCGGTAGATGCACCAATATCAATACACACCTTACCTTCTAAAGCTAGTTCAAACTCCTTTATTGCTTTTTCAAGCTTTAATCCACCTCTACTTACATAGGGAATGGGATTACCTTTAAATATAATGTCTGAATCTACATTTATTTTTGTTCCAACCTTATCTACCCTTATACCATCAACAAATATTTTTCCTTCCATTATTGCTGCTTTAGCTCTTTCTCTTGATTGAAATATTCCCTTTTCAACTAGTAATACATCTAATCTTTCTTTCTTCACAGGTTCATTATCTCCTTTATAAAAATTCTAGAATTTGATTAGCAATACCTTCTGGATCTAATTTATTTTCTTTATATAAAATATTTGTATTTCCCTGAGGTACAAAGCTATCAAACCCTAATAACTTAATTTTTTTATCAAATCCCATTTCATTTAATTTCATTGATACATAACTTCCAAAACCACCATTTTTAATATTATCTTCAACAGTTACAATGTTATAGCCTTCAGCTATAAGTTTCTTTAGCATATCGTCATCTAGTGGTTTTACAAAAGTTGCTGAAATAATCTTAGGATTAATATTATGTTCTTTTAATATTTCTTTAGCTAAAATAGAGTGCTGCACCATTTTACCTACTGCTATTATTGCTACATTTTCGCCTTCATCTATCTCTTCCCATTTACCTAAATTTATTTCTTTAAGTGGTTTTAAAGGAATATCAAAGTCATTGCCCTTAGGATATCTAATTGCTACAGGGCCATTGAAATTTACCGCCCATTTAAGCATAAGCTTTACTTCATCTAAATGCTTAGGGGCTAGAATATTCATATTTGGCATCATTGATAGATAGGATAAATCAAATATTCCCTGATGGGTTTCACCATCTTCTCCTACTATCCCTGCCCTGTCTATAGCAAAGGTAACGGGCATGTTTTGGATACATACATCATGAACTAATTGATCAAAAGCTCTTTGAAGGAAGGTTGAATAGACAGCAAAAACTGGTTTCATATCTGCACTAGCTAACCCTGCTGCTAATGTTGCTGCATGGCCTTCTGCAATTCCAACATCAAAAAATCTTTTTGGAAATTCCTTTGCAAAATCTGTAAGGCCAGTTCCATCAGGCATAGCTGCAGTAATTGCAACTATTTTATCATCTTCTCTTGATAATTCTGAAATTGCGTCTCCAAAGGCTTTAGAATAATTTCTTTTACTTTTACTTAAAGCTTCTCCACTTTCTAAATCAAAGGGGCTAACTCCATGATATTTCTTTGGGTTTCTTTCTGCTAATTCATATCCCTTTCCTTTTGAAGTAATAACATGAATTACTACAGGTTCATTTATTTCCTTAACTTTATTAAAGACTCTAGACATCATATTAATATCATGACCATCTATAGGACCAATATATTTTAATCCCATATCTTCAAATACCATTGAAGGAACAAGGAATTGTTTTATACTTCCCTTAAATCTTGATATATAATTTGCTATTTTTTCTCCTGCCTTATTAGCTTTTAAGGTAGCATTTACATTTGATTTAAGTTTATTATATTTAGGTTCCACCCTTAGATTATTTAAGTGGTTAGAAAGCCCTCCCACATTATGAGATATTGACATTTGATTATCGTTTAATACAACAATTAGCTTTGTCTTATTAAAGCCAACATCATTTAAAGCTTCTAAGGCCATTCCTCCTGTTAAGGCTCCATCTCCAATTACTGCAATAATATTATTTTTTTCCTTTTTAATATCTCTTGCTCTTGCCATTCCAAGGGCTGCAGAAATTGAGGTACTGCTGTGGCCAGTATCGAAGGTATCATATTTACTTTCAGATCTTTTTGGAAAGCCACTAAGGCCATTATATTGCCTTAAGGTATCAAATTTATCTTTTCTTCCTGTTAAAATTTTATGAATATAGCTTTGGTGTCCAACGTCCCAAACTATTTTATCTTTTTCTAAATTAAAACTATTAAATAAACTTATAGTTAACTCTACTACTCCTAGATTTGAAGCTAAATGTCCTCCTGTTTTGGAAACAGTTTCAATTAGAAACTCTCTAATTTCTTCAGCTAAAACTTCTAATTCTACATTGCTTAATTTTCTAACTTCCTCCGGAGTAGTTATTTTATCTAATATTTTTCCCATAATTAAACCTTTCTTTAGCACTCTCTATTTAACAAATCTAATGTTAAGTCCTTTAAATATACAGTATCTTCTGAAAGGCTTTCTAGCAATTCTATACATTCATTTGTCAATCTTTCACATTCTTTTTCACAATGCTCTAAACCAAATAAGGTAATAAAGTTTGATTTATGATTATTTTCATCACTACCTGTATTTTTACCAAGCTTGTTAACATCGCCAGTTATATCTAATATATCATCTTTTATTTGGAAGACTAATCCTAGCTTCTTTCCAAATTCATTTAATATTTTAATATCTTCCTCTGGAGCATTTGCTACTATTGCAGCTGATACTATTGAAACTCTTATTAATTCTCCAGTCTTTTTATTGTGCATATAAAGAAGTTCATCTTTAGTTATTTCATTATTTTCGTTTATTATATCAACAACTTGACCGCCAATCATTCCTTCTGGACCAGATGCCTTTAATATTTCATTAGAAGCAACTAGGGCACTTTTATCATGGTTAAGTGAAAAGCTCATTAATAAATTTGCTGCTTCATTTAATAGGGTATCTCCTGCTAAAACAGCAATGTTTTCACCAAATTTCTTATGATTTGTTGGCATGCCTCTTCTTAAGTCATCATCATCCATGCAAGGTAAATCATCGTGAATTAAAGAATATGTGTGAATCATTTCAATTGCTAAAGCCATATCTATAACTTCACTAATATTTTTCTTATATAAATTATAAGTTAATAAAAATAATAGAGGTCTAATTCTTTTTCCCCCAATATTTAAACTATAACTTACTGACTCATATATTATTTTATTATAACTTCCCTTGTTTTCAAAATACTTTTGTAAATTCTCGTTAATAATTTTTCTAAATTCTTCATACTTTTTCATTTTCGAGCTCCACTTCCATATTATCTTTTATTTTTAGTAGTTTCCCTTCAAGAGTATTTAGACTTTTATATAATTTATTAACTAATTTAACTCCAGATTCATACTCTTTCATTAGCTCTTCTAAAGGTAATTCATTATTTTCCATGTTATTTAAGATATCTTGTAATTTTTTAATCATATCTTCATAAGATTCTTTTTTAGCCATTATCTTCTCAACTCCTTAATTTAAGGAAGTAAATTTCCCTTTTATTTCTCCATCCTTAAAAACAATATTTATTTCTTCTAATTTATTTATCTCTTCTTTAGATGAAATTATATTATGATTATTATCCTTTATAATTGTATACCCTTTATTTAAAACATTTATAGGATTATGTGCTTGAAGAATATCGCTTAATGACTTTAATTTCATCTTTTCTTTGTCTATCTTATTTTCTATTATTTTATTAAGACTATCCTTTAGCCTATCAAGATCTAAATATGAGTTTGAAATAATTATTTCTGGATTGTTTAAGGAAAGAAATTTTTTATAATTTAATAGTTTCTCCCTTTCATATAAGAATTTTCTATCTATTATTTCATTTATCCTATCTTTATAATTGTTGATTTCTGTAAATATTTCTTCTTCTAGGGGTACAGCTATTTCTGCTGCTTGGGAAGGTGTTGATGCCCTTACATCACTTACAAAATCAGAAATTGTAAAATCCACTTCATGACCTACTGCAGATATTATAGGTATTTTAGACTTAAAGATGGTCTTTGCTAGTTCCTCTTCATTAAAATTCCAAAGATCTTCAATAGAGCCTCCCCCTCTACCTATAATTATTACATCCACATTTTTATTTTTATTAAAATATTCAATTCCAGAAATTATAGTCTTATAGGCACCTTCTCCTTGAACTAAAGCAGGATATAGCACAATATCTACTAAACTATTTCTACGCCTTGTTACGTTTATTATATCTCTAATAACTGCTCCTGTTTCAGAAGTTACAATTCCTATCTTTTTAGGCATTATTGGAATTGCTTTTTTATTTTCTTCTGAAAAATATCCTTCCTTAGCTAGTTTGTTCTTTAGCTTCTCAAACTTTATATGTAATTCTCCTAAACCTTCCTTTTGAAGTTTATTTATATAAAGCTGCATTGAACCCAAGCCTGGATATAGTGAGCATCTACAGCTTGCCACTACTTCCATACCCTCTTCAAGCTTAAAATCTAATTCTAGAGCATTACTTTTAAACATAACGCAATTTATTTTACTTGATGTATCTTTTAGGGAAAAATATATATGACCACTTGAATGGTATTTTAAATTTGATATTTCTCCCTTTACTAAAAGATTATTCAATATAAAATCATTATCTAGTGTTCTTTTTATATAATTATTTAACTCTGTTACAGTTAATGTTTTCAGTTTCATTTCTTTCTAACGCCTCACATGCATTCTTTATTAGTAGTGTCGTTGTTAAAGCACCAACTCCACCTGGAACCTTTGTAATAAGTTTTGCAATTTTGCTAACCTCATCAAAGTCTACATCACCTGTTATTTTACCATTTAGTGAAGAAGTTCCTACATCAATTACAATTGAGCCTTCCTTTACATATTCCTTTGTTAAGAATTTTGGTTTTCCTATAGCAACTATTATAATATCAGCTTTTCCTGTTATCTCTTTTAAGTTTTTTGTTTTTGAATGACATATGGTTACTGTTGCATTTTTACTTAACATTAATTGTGCAACAGGTTTTCCTACTATATTACTTCTTCCTATTACTGTAACATTTTTTCCTTCTAAATCAACCTTTGACTTCTCTAATAATGTTAATACTGATTTTGGCGTACAAGGAATGATTTCTCCTTCTCCAGAATATAATTTTCCTTGATTAATATAAGTTAAGCAATCAATATCCTTCTTAGGAGATATTTTATTTATAATTTTCTTTTCATTTAGTCCCTTAGGAAGAGGTAATTGAACTATTATTCCATCAATTTCTCTATCATTATTTAATTCTTCAATAATATTAATTAGATGCTCTTCTTCAATATCCTCTTCTAAAAGAACTTTTTTAAATTTACATCCTAATGATAAAGCCACTTTTTCTTGGCTATTTATGTAATATATAGATCCTTCATCATTACCAATTAAAATTGAAGCAATCTTTGGTTCTCTTTTGTTATTTTCTTTTCTTAGTTGTACAAATCCTTTAATTTCTTCTTTAATTTCACTTGCTATTAATCTTCCATCTATAATATTATCCATAATACCTCTCCCCTTAAATAATTTTATAAACTTTTAAAAGCTTTATCTAAAAGACCATTTACAAAAGATACGCTTTTTTCATCTGAATATTTTTTTGTTAACTCTATAGCTTCATTAATAGATACTTTTTCTGGTATATCATCGAAATAAAGCATTTCTGCTAAAGCAATTCTAAGTATTGTTAAGTTTACTTTAGATATTCTATCTATTGTCCATTTATTTAAAGATTTTTCTATTTTCTCATCGATAACTTCTTTGTTTTCTTCTACCTTTGTTAAAATAGTTTTTATATATTCTACATCTATTGTACCTAATTTCATCTCATAATCTTCAAGAAATGTATTGTAAGTTTCCTCTAATGTATTCTTGCTTAAAGTCATACTAAATAGTAGTTCCATTGCAATTTCTCTGGATTTTTTTCTATTTCTATTCATAATATCCTCCTTGGTATCTATATTATTGACTTTACCTATTCTTTTAATCAATAAATATACTACACTAAAATTATTTAAATCACAAGAAAAACACCCTCTGAAAAATCAGAGGGTGAGATTAATTTTCCTTTTTTTCTTCCTTTTCAGTTTTAGGTAGGTAAATGTTTTGAACAATTACATTAACAGCTTCTACCTTTAAGCCAGTCATTGTTTCAACTGTTTTCTTAACATTTTCTTGAACAGCTCTTACTACTTCTGGTATTTTAATTCCATATTCTACTGATAAGTATAAATCAATTGCAGCATTATCTTCATTTAAAGTAACTTTAACATTTTTTCCTGAGCTTTTCTTACCTTTTAGCAATTGTGATATGTTATTACTGATATGTTGTAAATCTACAACACCTTTTATTTCTTGTGCTGCTATACCAGCTATTACGCTAACAACTTCGTCAGAAATTTTTACTATTCCCATAGTTTCATCATTGTTCATTTTTTCCATGATATTACCTCCTAAGTGTTATTAAACACCTTTTTTCTTAGGTATATTATAACAAACCAATAATTATATTACAATGTATTATTTTGTTTCAATTATTACATCGCTAATTCCTGAAACATTTTCAGCAATTTCTTGAATAGCTACAGTATCAGCTTCTGTTAACTCATCTGATCTAACAACAATTCTTACCTTATTTCCTTCAATTGAACATAATGCATCTTCAAATCCTCTATTTTTAACGTTAACTTCAATTTGTCCTTCTTGATTTATTAACATTGTCTTTTCTATTAACTCATTATTTGCTAAGTCTTTTTCTTCCTGAGCAGTATTTTCATTATTAATTACTTCGTTAAGTTGTTGTATAGTTGCTGAATTTAATTGTTCCTTCTCACTTCTTATGCTGTAGAAATAATCTTGTGTGCCTAAGGTTTCTTTATCATCCTTCTTATCCTCTTTTTCCTCTTTTTCTTCCTCAAAGTTTGCTTGTGAAATAACTTGACCTAAATCTGTTGGATCATTTAGGCCTGAAGCATTTAATTTTGCTGCTAATACTCCTACAAAAGCTATAAGAGCCATTAGCGTGAAAATAATACCAAATTGTTTTTTTGTCATTTTTAATTCCCCCCATCTATTTTACATTTAAATTATATGCTATTCCTTCATTGGATATACATTTACTTTATCAATTGAAATGTCATATAAACTTGAAACAGCAACTTGAATATCATATTTAACTTTACTGCTTGTTGCGCCTTCTGCTACAATAACAACTCCCGATATTTCAGGCTTATTTACTTGCAGAATATATGGTTCAGAAGAGCTGCCATCACCTGCCATTACAACTTTTGTGCCATCTGTCTGCTGATTATTAGTTCTTTTCCCTCCTTGACTATCACTTTCTTCTGTAAATGATTGTGTAGTAGTATCTTCTGTAGCCGGTACTTTTATTTCCCCGCTTTTAAAGTAAATCATTACCTCTACTTCTCCAACCCCTTCAATTTTTCTTAAAAGACTTTTCAATTCACTTTTTTGCTGGTCTTCATAGTTCTGAATTATATTGTTTCTTTCATTGCTGATTTCATCGGTATTTCCATTAATTGTTCCCTCGCTATTTACACTTAGAGAAGTATTAGTTTTTTTCCTCGTAGTGGTTAAAAAACTAATAGCAAGTAATAGAAAGGCTAAAACTAACGCAATGCAAACTACATTTAAAAATTTTTTATCATTGATAATTTTAGTAAGCTCT
>JAAYOT010000143.1 GCA_012520205.1 Clostridiales bacterium | reverse complement strand
TTTAATTTTACTATTCAAATTTAATGTTCTCATCAAATACGTAAGTTTATTTTTCACCATTTCCAATAGATTCTTTGGTATGACCATTATTATATTCTACTAATTCTAGAACTAAAATTTTATGATCTCCAATTTTACGTATATCATATTCAAATATTACATCACCACTAGGAATCTTTTTTATTATTCTCCATTTATTTTATCTAACATTTCCTTCTTTAAAAACCATAGGTCCTTTGATAAATCAACATAATATTTATGAGGGTTTGAAAATCTTTTTACTTCATCCCAAATTGTGTTCACCTGGCTCTTGCAATATTCTCTTATTTCTTCTAAGCTTGGAGATTCATAAACCAATTGACCATTATTATATATAGGTACTTGTAATTTTTTTGCGTAGAAATTATTTAATTTTTTCTTTTTCCAAATATGAATTGGGTCAAATATTTCATATTCCTTGCTGTCATCTATAACTTCATCTTTTAAAGTTATTACATCTGCAATTGCAACATTTGTATCCTTCTCATATAATCGCCATACTTCTTTAACACCTGGATTTGTTATCTTTTCTACATTTTCTGAAACCTTAATCCTTGGCATCATTTCACTATTTTCTTCTACTGCAACTAATTTATAAACACCTCCAAATACAGGTTCAGACTTTGAAGTTATAAGTCTTTCCCCAACTCCAAACATATCGATCTTAGCCCCTTGATTTAATAAAGATTCTATTGTATATTCATCTAAACTATTAGATACTATTATTTTGCAATCTTCAAGACCAGCTTCATCTAACATTTTTCTAGCTTGAATTGAAAGGTAAGCTAAGTCTCCACTATCTAATCTAATTCCCTTTAATCTTTTTCCCATTGGTTCTAATACTTCCTTATGAACTTTTATGGCATTTGGAATACCCGACTTTAAGACATTATAGGTATCTACAAGTAATGTACAATCATTTGGATAAGTCTCTGCATAAACCTTAAATGACTCAAATTCATCTTTAAAGAATTGTACCCAGGAATGAGCCATTGTACCAACAGCAGGAACTCCAAACATTGAATCACTAATTGTTGTGGCACTTCCATGCACCCCTGCAATATATGCCGCCCTTGCTCCATAAATGGCAGCATCGTAGCCATGAGCCCTTCTTGCTCCAAATTCAAATACAGTTCTACCTTTAGCAGCTCTTACAACTCTATTTGCTTTAGTAGCAATCAATGTTTGATGATTTACAGTTAAAAGAAGTATTGTTTCTATAAATTGTGCCTCTATAGCTTTAGCTGTCACTGTAACAATAGGTTCATATGGAAATATAGGAGTTCCTTCTGGTATTGCACTTATATTTCCTGTGAATTTAAAATCTTTTAAGTATAATAAGAATTCTTCTTCAAATAAATTTCTACTTCTTAAATATTCTATATCCTCTTTAGTAAATCTTATATTTTCTATATATTCTATTAGTTGTTCAAGTCCTGCTGCAATTGAAAAGCCACCACCATCTGGTACTCTTCTAAAAAACATGTCAAAACAAACCATTGTATCTTTG
>JAAYOT010000142.1 GCA_012520205.1 Clostridiales bacterium | reverse complement strand
GGTGGAGCAATTGAGAAAAATAAATTAATTGCATTAATGAATGAAACACCAGAAAATATTATGAATAAACTTAAGACTACAATATATTCTGACTTAATAATGGAAGGCTTTGAAGGGTATATTAAAACTAACTCAGCAAGCTTATTAGAAAAGTTAAGCGATAATTATATTATGGAATTAATGAAAAAATCTAAGCTGGTTACCTTTGGACCAGAAAAGATATTATCTTATATTTATGCTAAAGAAACAGAAATTAAAATTGTAAGAATTATAATGGTTGCCAAGCTAAATAATATTGCTGAAGAAGTAATAAGGGAAAGGCTGCGTGATATATATGGATAGAAAGATTGCGGTAGTAGGAGACAAGGATTCAATTTTGGCTTTTAAGGCTATCGGAGTGGATGTATTTCCAGTAATAGAAGCTGATGAAGCTAGAAGAGCAGTTGATAACTGTGCAAGGAACAACTACGCAGTAATTTTTGTAACAGAACAAATTGCAGAAAAAATAGAAGAAACAATTAGTCGTTACAACGATAAGATACTTCCAGCTGTAATATTAATTCCAAGTAATCAAGGTTCATTAAATATTGGACTTAAGAGAATTAGTGATAGTGTGGAAAAGGCTGTTGGCGTTAATATTTTATAGGAAGGTAGGTTAGAGAAGTTGAAGACCGGAAGAATAATTAAGGTTTCAGGTCCTTTAGTAGTTGCTGAAGGAATGGAAGATTCAAATATACACGACATGGTTAAGGTTGGAGAAGATGGTCTTATCGGAGAAATCATTGAAATGAGAGAAGATAGAGCATCTATCCAAGTTTATGAACAAACTACTGGTATAGGACCAGGGGACCCAGTTGTTTCAACTGGAGAGCCTTTAAGTATTGAATTAGGACCAGGACTTATTGAGTCAATGTTTGATGGAATACAAAGACCATTAGATGCTTTTGCAGAAAAAGCTGATTCACCTTTTTTAAAAAAGGGTATCTCTGTTAATTCATTAAACAGAGATAAACTTTGGACATTTGATCCTTTATTAGAAGTTGGAGCAGAAGTAGAAGCAGGAGATGTTATAGGTACAGTACAAGAAACTGCTGTAGTTCTACATAAAATAATGGTTCCTTATGGAATAAAGGGAACTATAAAAGAAATAAAATCAGGGGAATTTACTGTAACAGATACTGTCTGCATAGTAGAAACAGAAAATGGTGATAAGGAATTAACTTTAATGCAAAAATGGCCAGCTAGAAAAGGAAGACCAGTTGCAAGAAAGTTAAAGCCAGAGGGACCAATGGTTACTGGACAAAGAGTTATAGATACCTTCTTCCCAGTAGCAAAGGGTGGAGCAGCAGCAGTACCAGGACCTTTCGGAGCAGGTAAAACAGTTGTTCAACACCAAATAGCTAAATGGGGAGATACAGAAATAGTTGTTTACGTTGGCTGTGGTGAACGTGGTAACGAAATGACAGACGTTTTAAATGAGTTCCCAGAACTTAAAGACCCTAAAACTGGGGAAAGCTTAATGAAGAGAACAGTACTTATTGCTAATACATCAGATATGCCAGTTGCTGCGAGAGAAGCTTCAATTTATACTGGAATAACTATTGCTGAATACTTTAGAGATATGGGATACTCAGTTTCAATTATGGCAGACTCTACTTCAAGATGGGCAGAAGCCTTAAGAGAAATGTCAGGAAGACTTGAAGAAATGCCTGGTGATGAAGGATACCCAGCATATTTAGGTTCAAGATTAGCAGACTACTATGAAAGAGCAGGAAAGGTAATATGCCTTGGTAAAGAAGGTAGAGAAGGAACAATAACTGCAATAGGAGCTGTTTCACCTCCAGGAGGAGATATATCAGAGCCAGTATCTCAAGCAACTTTAAGAATAGTTAAGGTATTCTGGGGATTAGATGCACAACTTGCATATAGAAGACACTTCCCATCAATTAACTGGTTAAATTCCTATTCTTTATATGAAGAAACAGTTGATAACTGGATGAATAAGGAAGTAGCAGAAGATTGGTCAGCCTTAAGACAAGAAGCTATGACTTTACTTCAAGAAGAATCATCTCTTCAAGAAATAGTTAGCTTAGTTGGTATAGATGCCTTATCAGAAAAAGATAGATTAAAGTTAGAAGTAGCTAAATCAATAAGAGAAGACTATCTTCAACAAAATGCCTTCCATGAAGTAGATACTTATACTTCACTTAATAAGCAATATAAAATGCTAAAATTAATACTTTTATTTAGAAAAGAAGCAGAAAAAGCTTTAGAAGCTGGAGTATATATAAACGAAATTTTAGCTTTAGCAGAATTAAGAGATAAAATAGCAAGAAGTAAGTATGTTACGGAAGGCGAACTTGGTAAAATAGATAATATTGCAGAAGAACTTAGATCAACAATAGATGGATTAATCAACGAGAAGGGAGGGGTTCTAAATGCTTAAGGAGTATAAAACTGTTAGAGAAGTTGTGGGCCCTTTAATGATTGTTGAAGGTGTTGAAGGAGTTAAGTACGATGAATTGGTAGAAGTTGAACTTCAAAATGGTGAAAAAAGAAGAGGTAAGGTCCTTGAAGTAAATGGAAGCAAGGCAATGGTTCAATTATTTGAAGGATCAACTGGTATAAACTTAAAAGGAACAAAGGCAAAGTTCTTAGGAAGACCGCAAGATATAGGGGTTTCCATAGATATGCTTGGAAGAATATTTGATGGTATGGGAAATCCTATCGATAATGGCCCGAAAATAATAGCAGAAAAAAGATTAGATATTAATGGAGAACCAATAAATCCTGTATCTAGAAACTATCCATCAGAATTTATTCAAACAGGTATTTCAGCTATTGATGGTTTAAATACATTAGTTAGAGGTCAAAAACTGCCTGTATTCTCAGGTTCAGGACTTCCTCATGCTCAATTAGCTGCACAAATTGCAAGACAGGCAAATGTTTTAAATTCAGATGCTCAATTTGCTGTTGTATTTGCAGCTATAGGTATAACATTTGAAGAATCACAATTCTTTATTGATGAATTTACTAGAACTGGTGCTATAGATAACTCAGTATTATTTATGAATTTAGCATCAGACCCAGCAATAGAGAGAATTTCTACTCCTAGAATGGCTTTAACAACAGCTGAATATTTAGCTTTTGAAAAGGGCATGCACGTATTAGTTATAATGACAGATATAACAAATTATGCAGAAGCCTTAAGAGAGGTATCAGCTGCAAGAAAAGAAGTTCCAGGTAGAAGAGGATATCCAGGATATCTATATACTGACTTAGCTACTTTATATGAAAGAGCTGGTAGAATTAAGGGAAGAGAAGGCTCAATTACTCAAATTCCAATATTAACAATGCCAGAGGATGATAAAACTCACCCAATCCCAGACTTAACTGGATATATTACAGAAGGACAAATAATTCTTTCAAGAGATTTATATAAAAGAGGTATCATGCCTCCAATAGATGTATTACCATCTCTATCTAGATTAAAGGATAAGGGGATTGGAAAAGGCAAAACAAGAGAAGATCATGCAGATACAATGAATCAATTGTTCTCAGCTTATGCACAAGGTAAGCAAGCAAAAGAGTTATCAGCAATTTTAGGAGAATCAGCTTTATCAGATGTTGATAAGTTATATGCAAAGTTTGCTGAAGCCTTTGAAGAAGAATATGTAAATCAAGGATTTACTGCAAATAGAAGCGTAGAAGAAACTTTAGAACTAGGATGGAAGTTATTAAAAATACTTCCAAGAACAGAACTTAAGAGAATCAGAGATGAATATCTTGAAAAGTATATGCCAAAGGGAGCTGATGAATAATCATGGCTAGATTAAACGTCAATCCCAATAGAATGGAGTTGTCAGGATTAAAGAAGAGGCTGGCAACTGCAACAAGAGGTCATAAACTTTTAAAAGATAAACAGGATGAGCTGATGAGGCAGTTTATAAATCTTATAAAATATAATAATGAGTTAAGAAAGGAAGTAGAAGCAGAGCTTCAAGATTCCCTTCAAGACTTTGTTATGGCTAGAGCGGTAATGAGCTCAGAATTTTTAGAAGAAGCCGTAGCTTATCCAAAGGAAAGCATATCAGTTGAAATTGAAAAGAAGAACATAATGAGTGTTAATGTTCCGAAAATGACTTTCCATAGGCAGTTAGAGGATGAAGAAGGAAGTATATATCCTTATGGTTTTGCCAATACATCATCAGAGCTAGATGATTCAATTGCTAAACTATATAGCATATTACCAAAGCTTTTAGAGCTGGCAGAAGTAGAAAAGTCAACTCAGCTTATGTCAGATGAAATAGAAAAGACTAGAAGAAGGGTTAATGCCTTAGAATATATGACAATTCCTTCTTTAGAAGAAACAATTAGGTATATTAGAATGAAACTTGATGAAAATGAAAGATCAACCTTAACTAGATTAATGAAGGTTAAGGACTTAATTAAAGATAAGTAGTAAAAAGGGCTGAAGCAACAGCCCTTTTTGCTTATTTTATTATTATAATGCTCCTTGGTAATACATAAAAAGGATTTTGCTAAGGGAAGGATTTATATTATAATAAAAAAATAACAAAAGGAGGCTATTATATGAAAGAAAAACTAACTTTTAATCAAAATTTACTTGTAGGATCATTATTATTTGGATTATTTTTTGGGGCAGGTAACTTAATTTTTCCGGTTCAATTGGGGCAGATGGCTGGAAGCAATACTTTATCCGCAACAATAGGATTTTTAATAACAGGGGTAGGTTTACCTATGTTAGGAATTATAGCATCAGCAATATCCAAAAGAGAAAGTTTATATGATATGGCAAAGCCAGTTACTTCCTGGTATTCAACCTTTTTTACCTGTGCACTATATTTAACAATAGGACCTTTATTTGCAATTCCTCGTACAGCTACAGTAGCTTTTGAGGTTGGAATGCGTCCCTTTATATCAGAAAATTATTTAAAGCTAGGTTTATTAATATTTTCACTAATATTCTTTGCTTTTACCCTTTATTTTTCTCTAAGACCGGGAAGAATTTTAGATTGGATAGGAAAGTATCTTAATCCACTATTCTTAATATTACTATCAATATTATTAATAGTTACATTTGTTAATCCAATGGGAGAACCAGGCGCTTTTGCCCCTCAAGGAAATTACATAGCAAAACCATTATTTACAGGGATACTAGATGGATATAATACTATGGATGCTTTAGCTTCCTTAGCTTTTGCAATTGTTATAGTTTCTAATGTTAAAAAATTAGGAATAAAGAATTCTAATGCTATTGCTCTAGAAACTTGTAAGTCAGGACTTGTTGCTATTATAGGAATGGCTGTTATTTATTCATCATTAGCATATTTAGGAGTAACAAGTTTAGGCAGTGTTGATAGCGCTGATAACGGTGGAATTATTTTATCTATGGTTAGCAATCATTATTTTGCTATTATAGGTCAAGTGTTATTAGCGGGAATTGTAACAGCTGCTTGTTTAAAAACAGCAATAGGTTTAATAACTTCATGTTCTGAAATGTTTAGCAAATTATTCCCGAATTCAATTTCTTATAAAGGCTATGCAATTATATTTACCTTATTTTCATTTACAATTGCTAACTTTGGATTAAATAATATAATTCAGTTATCTATACCTGTACTTATGTTCCTTTATCCTTTAGCAATTACTTTAATATTATTAGGTCTGTTATATCCATTGATAGGCAAAGATAAATTTATTTATAGATGGACCACTGGATTTACTGTTATTGCAGCTATTTTTGATTTATTGCAAGCACTTCCAGAAAGCCTAAAGGGAAATACAATAGTAACAGAACTTATAGAATTTGCACATTTATACCTGCCAGCCTTCGATTATGGATTTGGATGGCTAATACTAGCACTTATAGGATTTATTATAGGATTATTAAGTAGTAGAATATTATCAAAAGGTAAAAAAGAATATGCCCTATAATTGATTGTAAAAAAGAAGATGTTTTGTAGGAAACTACAGAGCATCTTCTTGTTATTTTATCAAGTAAAAAAATTTACACATAAAAAGAAGGTGTTTGGGAAATCTAGGAGTATAAAAATATTCAATATTAAGTAACAACTTGTATAATGCAGCAACTTTATATATATAGACAAGTTGTTTACTCTATTGTTATAATATATAAGTGCGTTTTTACTTATAAAAATCAAAGGAGGAGTTTTATGGTATTTTACATATCATTAATAATTATTTCAGTATTTGTATTATGGGGAGTCATATCACCAGAAAATTTATCAGCAACTGCTGAATATTTATTAAGTTTTACTATTGATAAGTTTGGCTGGTTCTATCTTTTAACCACCTTCTTAATTCTTGGTTTTTCTGTATATTTAGCTTTTAGTAAATATGGAAATATAAGATTAGGAGCTGATAGTGACCGTCCCAAATATTCTAATATTACTTGGTTTAGTATGTTGTTTAGTGCCGGTATGGGAATAGGTCTTGTCTTTTGGGGAGTAGCAGAGCCTATTCAGCACTATCTTGATCCACCTTTAGGGTTAACAGGAGGAACTCCTGAAGCTGCACGTGCAGCTATGAGGTATTCCTTTTTACATTGGGGACTACATCCTTGGGCAATATATACAGTTATTGGCTTAAGCTTAGCATATTTCAATTTTAGGAAGGGATTCAATGGTTTAATAAGTAGCACTTTCTATCCCTTATTAAAAGAAAAAATTCATGGACCAATAGGAAAGATTATAGATATTCTAGCTATCATAGCTACAGCTTTTGGAGTTGCCACCTCTTTAGGACTTGGGGCTCTTCAAATTAATGGAGGACTTAATGAAGTTTTTGGTATTTCTAATAAATTAGGAACACAAATAATTATAATTGCTATAGTTACAGTTTTATTTTTAATTTCTGCAACAACTGGTGTTGATAAAGGAATTAAAATTTTAAGTAATCTAAATGTTGGAGTAGCAGGAGGGCTATTTTTATTTGTGCTGTTTTTAGGCCCTACATCCTTTATATTTGATACCCTTGTAACAACGTTAGGAGATTATGGCCAAAATATAATTAATATGAGTTTAAGACTTACTCCATTTACAAAAGGTACATGGGTAGGGGATTGGACTTTATTCTATTGGGCGTGGTGGATTGCTTGGGCACCATTTGTTGGTACTTTTATTGCTAGAGTATCAAAGGGAAGAACAATAAAGGAGTTTGTTCTAGGTGTATTATTAATTCCAAGCTTCTTTAGTTTTGTTTGGTTCGCTACATTCGGAGGAACTGCACTTAACATGGAGATGTTTAAGGGAATAGAAATAGCTAAAGCAGTTGAGCAAGATTTAACTTCGGCATTATTTGTTACCTTAAGAAACCTTCCTTTAGGTATAATTGTTTCCTTAATTGCAACAATTCTTATTGTAACTTTCTTTATAACATCTGCAGATTCAGCTACTTTTGTTTTAGGAATGATGTCTTCCAAAGGAGATAATAATCCCAAGAATAAAGTGAAGTTTATATGGGGAATTTTACAATCAGCTATTGCAATAATATTGCTTTTAAGTGGAGGACTAAAAGGATTAGAGACAATGTCAATTTTGGCAGCACTACCTTTTGCATTTATTCTTTTAATAATGTGTGTTTCCTTCCATAAAGCTCTCAAAGATGAGGTAGATGATGACAATAAAGAAAAGCAGTCAGAAACAGCTATAACAAAAGATTAGAAATTTTACTTGGAAATTAAGATTTTTTTAAGAAATCCTTCATTGGGTTTTAAGTTCCATAACTCATAATTAATATATAAAGTAAAAGCAAACTAAAATACTAGTTGAATTTATACCCAAAAGGGGGTACAATGTCTAAGGTATTATAGTAACTTAGATATCGTATAATATAAATATGGGGGACTAATTATGGGAAAATATAATTTATATATTGTTTTAACAAGAACCAATACTGTAATATCTAATCTTATTCATATAGTAACAAATGATCAATATACTCATGCAGCTATATCTTTAGATAAAGAACTTAATAATATGTATAGTTTCGCAAGAAGAAATACTTATAATCCTTTTGTAGGAAGATTTAGAAGAGAAGATATTAATGAAGGAGTATATAAGTTTAATGAAAACTTACC
>JAAYOT010000141.1 GCA_012520205.1 Clostridiales bacterium | reverse complement strand
CGAACAAATAAATTTATATTATAAGGAGGAATCTTATGAATGAAAGAGCTAAACTACTCAAAATAATTGCATGTATGAACAGTTCACTTCTATTACTAACCTTTATAATCATATTGATTATAAGTGGTAAAGATAGATTTACAATACTTCCTTATATGACTTTAATAATAAGTATTGTACCTTGTGCAAGTCTTTGGAAAATGTATTTAGACGAAAAAAAGCAAAATGTTAAATAAAAGAGGGAGCTATATGGATAAACGAATAACTATTAATTATTTGATTCTAACTTTCTTAGTTACTTATATACTTTGGGGATTTATTGCCTTTGCCTGTAAAGTTGGATATTTTCAATTTGGTACTCCCATTTCTATGATACTATTTGCAATAGGCGGAAATTCACCACCAATAGCTGCATATTTTATTTTAAAAAAAGCAGGTAAAATATCTAGCGTTAAGAGCTTTGCGAAGGAAGCTTTTGCAATTAAGTGCAAACCTAAATATTACGCTATTATTATAGGGTTTTTAATTATATATTTTGGTGTTCCAGCTCTTATGGGCGGTATATCAAAAGGATCAGATCTTTACTTAAGTTTATTAAGTATTCCAATAATAATTTTCTTTGGGGGATTAGAAGAACTTGGCTGGAGATACATTCTTCAACCATATTTAGAAAAAGAATTTTCCTTTGGAATTGCAACTTTATTTACAGCTTTTATTTGGGCAGTATGGCACTTACCTTTATTTTTCATTAAAGGAACAGTAAACAGCAGCTTAAATTTTGGACTATTTACTATAATGATATTTGGAATGTCCTTTGCTTTGGCAGCAATATATTATACAAGTAAAAGCATTTGGCTATGTATCTTATTTCATACCATGATAAATGCATTATCTGGATCTTGGATTATTGAAGATAATATACTGATAAAAACTTCTACAGCAATAATAATGATTACCTTTTCCTTTATAATGGTAATGTGGCAAAAGAAAAAATTTGTCTGTTAACGATAATTAAAGTATAATAATAATACTAGTAATCTTAAGATAAAACTTAAGATTTTATAAAAAGTGAGTGAAAATAGGGAGGATTAATTATGAAACCAAAGATAGCTTTTATATGCGTACATAATTCTTGCAGATCACAAATGGCAGAGGCATTAGGAAAATTATTTGCAGGAGATGTATTTGAATCTTTTTCTGCTGGAACTGAAACTAAGCCGCAAATAAATCAAGATGCAGTGAGAATAATAAAAGATTTATATAATGTAGATATGAATAAAACACAAAAGTCTAAACTAATTCAAGATTTACCAGAGATAGATATTGTTATAAAAATGGGTTGCAATGTTGTTTGTCCATTCTTACCTTCAAAACATGAGGAAGACTGGGGATTAGATGATCCAACAGGAAAAAAGGATGAAGAATTTATAAGGATAGCTAGAACAATAGAAGAAAAAGTCAAGGACTTAGCAGAAAGAATAAAAAATAAAGAACTTATTATTAATTAATACTAGTAAAACAACGTAAATTTTATTATGTAAAGTAATATAAATGGAGAATGTATAAATTATATTCTTCATTATTTCTATATATATTAATTATGGGTTTATTTACATAAAATTTAGAATGATGTAATATATTAATTATATTTAAAATGGAAAGGTGAGGTGAAGATATGAAAGAACAAATTAAAGAAAAATTTAAAGTATTAAAAGTAGCATTTCCCTATACTATTCCAGTATTAACGGGTTTTATATTTTTAGGTATGGCTTATGGAATATTAATGAAAAGCAAGGGATATGGAGTTGGTTGGACAGTACTTGCTAGTTTACTAATATATGCCGGTTCTGCACAGTATGTAGCAATTACTTTTCTAACATCAATTTTTAATCCCCTGTATGCATTTGTAATGACTTTAATGGTAAATGCCCGTCATTTATTCTATGGAATTTCCATGCTTGATAAGTACAAAAATACAGGAAAATTAAAACCTTATCTAATATTTGGTATGTGTGATGAAACATTTTCAATCGTATGTTCAGCAGAACCGCCAAAGGATATAGATAGAAGTTGGTTTTATTTTTTTATTACCCTTCTTAATTATGTATATTGGGTAGTAGGTTCAGCTATTGGGGCATTATTAGGATCATTAATTACTTTTAATACAAAGGGGCTAGATTTTGTATTAACAGCACTTTTTGTAGTGATATTTGTGGGACAGTGGAAATCTCAAAAAGATCATAAGCCTTCAGTAATTGGTGTTTTATGCTCTGTAATTTGTTTATTTATTTTCGGACCAAGCAATTTTATTATTCCTTCTATGATTTCTATAATGGCAGTATTATCAATTTTGCAAAGAAAATATGAAAAAGAAGGAATAAAGAAGGAGGTAATGCAATGACATTAACACCATTTCAAGCACTTATAATTATTTTAGTAGCAACCCTGGCCACTATGATAACAAGGTTTTTACCCTTTATAATATTTAAAGATACTAAATCAAATAATAGATACATAAGTTTTCTTGGACAAGTTTTGCCTTATTCTGCTATAGGTTTGCTAGTAGTATATTGCCTTAAGAATGTTAACTTTAAAGCTCCTACAAACTGGCTTCCAGAAGCAATTGCTGTAATATTCATTGTAATACTTCATAATTGGAAGGAAAACGTCCTTTTAAGTATTGGAGCAGGGACTATTATTTATATGATTCTTGTTCAATTTGTTTTTATTTAAGAATAAATCTTAAGCTTGTTTCTGCCTGAAAATACAATAGATAAAATTAGTATAAAAGCTTTCTTATTTAAAAATAAGAGGGCTTTTTTAATAGAGAATATTTTAACATTTAGAAAATAATGGAGTTAGAGCAACTTTTTTAGATATAATATAATAAACAAACACTCTTATCTGTTGATTATTAATAATACTTTCTAACCTTGTTATATTAGATGACTTATATACAATTTATAGAGCTAAGGTAGAAACAAACTTGGAAAAGAAAAAAAGTTAAATGTTAAAATTTATAGGAAGCATTGAAATATTATGATTTTAGAACAATATAGATGTGTTATAACACTAAAAAATCCAACAAATTCATTTGTTGGATTTCGTGTTATATTTCCATTAAAATACAAATGAATTATATCTATTATGTTTTTAAATAGACTCCCCATATAAAAGAAAAAGTTGGAGTATATTAGAAAATAATGGTATTATATTAATATGAATTTAACAAAATTACAATTATATACAAATAGGGTTCAAGTATAATAAATTTAGAAGGAACTATGGAATATTACAAGTATATTTTTTGTTAGACATGCCCAGCCAGATCATGGATGGGAAGAAGGTGGGGTATCCTTAAAGTGGTTTAGAAACGTAACATTGAAGCAATACTAGAAATACTTAATAAATATAAAAACAAAAATGTAGTAATTGGAACTTATGGAACAGTATTAAGTACAATTCTGAACTATTTTTACCCAGATTATAATTGTAATGATTTTTTAAGAATTATTGATTTTATGCCATATATTATAAGGCTTGATTTTGATGGAGAAAATTTAGTTGGTAAAGAGGAAGTATTAATCATAAAAAAGGAATTTAAGGGAGCAAAATAAGGATTTTAATAAGAAATTTTTTATGAAAGGTTGAATATAAATTATTATGAAAAATAAATTAAAAAGAGCAGGAATTATTTTGGAAGTAATAGCTATATTATTAACATTTATTATCGGAATTAGTTTAATTAACCACAAAATACAACTATCCAAAGAAAACAGCATTTTTGTTCCTAATGGGAAATTGATTGAAGTAAATGGACATAAAATGCACCTATATATTAAAGGACAGGGGCATGAAACTTTAGTATTTATGTCAGGTGGAGGCACCTCCTCTCCAGTTTTAGATTTTAAAAGCTTATACTCTTTATTAGAAGATAAATATAAAATTGCTGTAGTAGAAAAAGCAGGCTATGGATTTAGTGAAATATATGATGATAATAGGGATATTGATACAATATTAGAGGAAACAAGGGAAGCGCTATCTAAAGCAGGGTTAGAACCGCCATATATATTATTTCCTCATTCAATGTCTGGAATAGAAGCTTTATATTGGGCGCAGCAATATCCAAAGGAAGTCAAGGGAATTGTAGGGCTAGATATGGCTGTACCAGAAGCATATGAAAATTTTAAAATAAATAACTTTATGTTATATATAGCTTCCTTTGCATCCAATACAGGTATTACAAGATTTTTTCCATCACTTGTTAATGATTCTGCTTCAATTAAATATGGTACTTTAACTCAGGAAGAGAAAGATCTTTATAGAGCTATTTTTTATAGAAGAACATTAACCAAATCAATGCTTAATGAAGTAAAACAAATTAAAGGAAATGCAAAAAAAGTAAAGGAAAATGCTGTTCCTAATGTACCAATGCTATTTTTCATTTCTAATAGTAATGGAACAGGTTGGGATAAGGATAAGTGGACGAGCTTCCAAACATCTTATATAGAAACTTTAGATTCAGGTAAATACATTGAGCTCGATTGTGAACATTACATTCACAATATTGAATATAAGAAAATTGCGGAAGAAAGTACGAAGTTTATAAAAGAGCTTATAAACACAAACGAACATAATGCTAACTAAAATAAAAATAGTTTTAAATGCATAATACGTTAAATAATATAGTTGGAGAGATAATTATGAAAAAAAGTAGCATGAGTAAATACATACTTATAGGAAGTAGTATTATTCTATTAATTACAATAGGAGAAAAGAAAGTACCAGATTTTGTGCTTCCCCTAATTTTTATTGCAGTTATCATAAGAGAATTAAAATACAAGAAGCAATTAATACTGTCAACAAGAAAAAGTTATTTAGAAGTTATTACCGTTATTCTTACCCTGATTATTTTTACATGGCTAATGTATTCCTATGCTAAAACTTTGATTCATTATATAACAGGAGTACTAGGTATTTTGGTGTTAATAAGTAATTTAATGAAAGAAGGAATTGGCACAAAAGGTTTTATGTCCATGTATAGATATAAAGAAATTATTAAATGGAATGAAATAAAGAAAGTTAAAGTAATTATCTCAAAGGATATAAAGATTTTAGTATTTGGTAGCTTTATGGAACATTTCTTCCATTTTAATAAGAGTGATTATGATAAAGTTATTACTATTCTAAATGAAAACTTAGATGCTAAAGTAGAGATAGACAGAATTTGGAGTAACTAAGAATAAATAATATTTATAATGAATACTTGTAAAACCATTCAGGAGTGAAGGGGAAAACATGAAAGGGAAATCGAAAAATGAAAAATAGGAAAAGGTTATTAAAATTTTTCATGATAATAATATTAATTGTTATAGTACCTATTGGATGCGACAAACTAAGTATAAATTATACTAATAAATATATCTCTCCCAATAAAACTAATGTGATAAAAATAGAAGCTAAAGAACCTGCAGGATTTTTATTATTTGGACCTAGTGATATTAAAATATATTTTAGAAAAAATAAATTTCTTTCTTTTATGAATAAGGCTACTATAGAGAGTAGCATTTCCAATGATGGGAGAAGAATAGATGATGGTAATTTTAAAATAGAATGGATAAGTGAAGACATTGCTACTATCACCTTAATGGGTGAGGAACAAAATCCGAAAGTCATTAAGGTTAATTTTAATGATACTATAACAATAAATGGGGGAGAGTAAGTATAAATTTTTTAAGGGGGGGGATTTATGTGAAACAATACGAATACAGAGTAGAGCAAATTCAAATTGAACTAAAGAGTTTTTTTAAATCAGATAAGAGTCCATATAATAAGGAAATTACTGAAAAGTTAAATGCACTTGGTGAGGAAGGTTAGGAGCTGGCAGGTGTAGATGGCACATGGTTTTATTTTAAAAGACAAATAAAATAGGTCAGAACTATCTTTAAAACAGTGGGATTAACATTAAGTAAATAAAATTAGGGAGATTATTATGTTAAATAAAAAAGGATTAAAAATTTTCGTAATATGTATAGGTTTAATTGCATTTTTATGTGGTATAGCATTTTCTGAATATAGTGATATATTTGTTGCTATTGGAGTGATTGGTGGAATGTTAATGGGATTTTCTGCTTTTATGTTTGATAGCTAGGATTAGATAATTTTATAGAAAGTAGGTGAAGTCTCACAATGGGAAATAAACGAAGTAAATACTTGGTGCAGTTATAATAGCTGATAGTAGGCTGTACCAGGATATCAGATTTTATATACTATCAGGATAACTGCACCAATTTTCTAGTAATAAAAATAAAGAAAAGAAGGACGGTTATGAATAAAGATAAATTAAAAGAATTATGGAAAAAGGAAGAGGAAAATTCATTTAAGGGATGGGATTTTTCTCATTTGAAAAATAGATGGATTGATGAAAAATTACCTTGGGACTATAGAGAAATATTAGATAAATATCTAAAGCCAGATTATAAATTACTTGATATGGGTACCGGTGGGGGAGAGTTCTTATTAACCTTAAATCATCCTTACAATAATACTTCAGTTACAGAAATGTGGGAGCCAAATGTTAAGCTATGCAAGGAAAAATTAGCACCTCTTGGAATTGATGTAAAGCAGGTATTTAATGATTCAGAGTTACCTTTTGAAGATAACACCTTTGATATGATTATTAATAGACATGAATCCTTTGATATTAAGGAAGTAAGAAGAATACTAAAACCAAATGGAATTTTTATTACCCAGCAAGTAGGTGGGAAAAATAATGAAATCTTATCTAAAGCTCTAATAAAAGATTTTAAACCAGCATTTCCTGAGCATACTTTAGATAATAATGTAAAGAAATTTCAAGAAAACTTCTTTGAGGTTCTATATGCTGATGAGTTTTTCCCGTATTTAAGGTTTAAAGATGTTGGAGCACTAGTATTTTGTGCAAAGATTATTGAATGGGAGTTTCCAAACTTCTCTGTATATAATTCCTTTGAAGAGTTATATAAGCTAAATGAAGAAATAAAAGTTAAAGGGTATATTGAAAGTATAGAACATAGATTTATTACTGTTTG
>JAAYOT010000140.1 GCA_012520205.1 Clostridiales bacterium | reverse complement strand
GATCTTGTTGTTGAAAATATACTTAATACTGGGGTGGACGTAATAGCCACGAGAAACTTGGACTAAGGGAGAGCCTTGTTCAGTTCACAATTCACAGTGCACAGTTAAGGGCTGAATTATTTCCTTAATTGTGAACCGTGAACTGTGCACTCATAAAAGTGCTGTGTACTTTTTATTCATAGATAGCTTTATTTTTATATCTAGAAGAAATATAATTCATTTGTTTTTATAAAAAAGTTTTGAAGTAGGTAGACCATATAAGGTATAATAATAAAAATAATCCTATAGACAAAGGAGAAGGAATTTATGAAGAAGAGCTTTAATATAGATGAATTTTTATTAAAATATCCTTATGCTAAAGAAAAAATTGAACAGTATAATATAAATATAAATTTATTAAAAGAAATCTATAATGATTTTGTGCAATATGAGGTTTCTTATGAAAATCAGGCTAATTTTATAGCAAATATTCTTCGTTCCCAAGAATCTGTGCACTCTGTTAAATCAAGGGTTAAGGATCCTGAAAGGTTAATAGAAAAAGTAATAAGAAAAACTGGGGATAGAAGAGAAAAATATGGGGATAATTTTGAATTTACTGTGGATAATTATAAAAATGAAATCAATGATTTGATTGGAATAAGAGTTATACATATTTTCAAGGATCAATGGCAGGATATTCATGAATTTATTATGAAAACCTGGAAGGTTATTGAAGTTACTGCTAATGTGAGAGAAGGGGACAATACTAGGCCTTTTGAAGAATTAAATATTGAAGTTAGATCAAGGGTATCGGGTTATCGTTCAGTTCATTATTTAGTTGAATTCTATCCAACAAATGAAAAAGTTATAGCAGAAATACAGGTTAGAACTATATTTGAAGAAGGCTATGGTGAAATAGACCATACTTTAAGATATTCCCATAATGAAATTCCGGAAATATTAAAGTCAAATCTTCTTTTGTTTAATAGAATAGTGGGAAGTGCTGATGAAATGGCATCCCTTATAAATGATTTAAGTAAAGAATGGTTTTATAAGGAAGAAGAATATATGCAGCTTATAAAAGCTCAAAGGGAAGAAATAGAAAGGCTAAGAAAATTAAATAAATAATATAAAAAATATAAAAAATCCTCTTATAAAGTATAGTTTTCTTTTAGCTGTACCCTATAAGAGGATTTTTTATTTCTTATTTTAAGATAGAGTAAATGTTGAAAGTAATTCACTTAAAGTATCATTCATATCTTTTAAATGCTGGGCAGTTAAAGTTACATCATTGGTAGTAACATTTAATTCTTCTGATAAAGCTAGTATTTCTTCAGAAGAGGCTGATATTTCTTCTGATACTGAAGCGGACTCCCCAATATTAGTAACAATTTCATTTTTACTATCATTTATTGAAATTGAATGTAAGGAAATATCATTAATTTTTGGAGTTATTAAGTTTATTGATTCAAAAATATCATTAAAAGAATTAACAGTTTCAGTAACTATATTTATTTCTTGAATTAATTTATCATCTACTAAAATTGAGTTATCTACCATAGATTTACTATCCTTAGTAAGTTCAGAAACAAGATTATTTATATTTTTAGAAGAAATTTGGCTTTCTTCAGCAAGTTTTCTAACTTCTTCAGCAACTACAGCAAAACCCTTTCCATGTTCTCCAGCTCTAGCTGCTTCTATTGCTGCATTTAAAGCTAAGAGGTTTGTTTGATCTGCTATAGAATTTATTAAGTTAGATATCTCAGAAATTTTACTAACCTTACTTCCAAATTCAGAAATTTTTTCTTTATAAATATTAAATTCCTCTTTTGTAGAATTTATATAACTTGCAAGGTTATCCATTTGACTTTTGTTTTTATTTACCATATGGTCTATTTCGTTTATTTTAATATTTACATCATCAATAGAAGTAATTATCTTTTCTAAAGAATCACTAAAGCCGCTAGTTAAATTAGAAATTGTTGTTAATCCCTCTGTTTGATTATTTATACCAGATGTAATATCCTGTATGGAAGTAGTTACATTTGTAGAAGAAGCGGCTATTTCTTCGGAAACAGAAGCTAAATTATTTGCCTGATTCAAAGCATTATTAGAATTTTCTTGAATTTGTTTGATAATATTTTTTAATGATAACTTGCTTTTTAATAAAGAATTTGCCATTACTCCAAATTCATCTTTCCTACTTAAAGTGTAATCACTTATTCTAAAGGTTAAGTTACCATTAGCTAATGAGTCTAAATATTTGCTAGTTTTAATAATTGGATGAATAATAACCTTTGATGTAAATAAAGTAACGCTTAGTATTGAAATAGCAAGAATTATTAATGATGCAAGTAAAATGTTTAATAACATATTTTTTACTTCATTCCAAATTGTACTTTCTTTTATACCTAAGAAAAACATTCCTATTGGTTTTCCGTCTTTATCTTTTATTGGAGAATATATTGTTTTATATTTTACGTCAAATATATTAGTATTCCCCTTAATCTCTTCTCCCTCAGATAAAACCTGGGAAGATATTTCTGTATTTGCCTTTGTTCCTATTGCACGTTCATTATTTTCCAATATTGTAGTTGTAACCCTAGTATCATCTAAAAATATTGTTACTTCTGATTGACTAGATTCTTTAATTAAGTCCACTATTTCATTATTTTCATTTATTAATAAATCACCCTTATAAAGCTGATTATTTTTTACTGACCAATCCCCTTCATATTTAGCATTTATTAAATTCATACTCATATTATACTGAGTTTTTAAGGTATTTTCTGTTATATAGTTATTAAAGTTAAAATATACAACAATAATAGAAACTAATACAACAGAAAAAAGAATAGATGTCATCATGGTAAGTATTTTTCCCTTAATTTTCATGGTGGCATTCCCCCTAAGTAATAAATTAAATTAGAATTGTTTTTCCAATATTATTCAAAATGTAACAATATATT
>JAAYOT010000139.1 GCA_012520205.1 Clostridiales bacterium | reverse complement strand
TTTTAATATACCCTTCAAAGCCTTCCATTATTAAGTCAGAATATATTGTAGTCTTAAGTTTATTCATAATATTTTCTGGTGTTTCATTCATTAATGCAATTAATTTATTTTTCTCAATTGCTCCACCCTCATATATTACTTCTTCAGCAAACTCTCTTTTCTTATTTTGTTTCTTTATTCTAAGCAATGTTCTAATATTAGTAGAATCTATAACTGCTTTTACTAAATTATCAATAAATTTATAATTTAGGCTCTTATTTATTTCTAATAATTCCTTAAACATATACTTATCAATAATTATATCTATCTTTTGCGGATCTTTAGTTTGATTAAAAACTTCTAAGGCTTCTTTTATGCCTTTTCCTAAATTTCCACTTAGTGTTTTATAGCTATCTCCATTGATTTTATTCTTAATTTCCTTTAGGTCTAAGTCACCTAAATTTATAAGCATACTGGATAAATCCTTTTGAAGTACTCTTTCTTTTAAAAGAACTTTTATATTATGATAATCATATTTTAAACTAAATACTTTAACTAGCTCTTTAATTGGCGATAATTCATATACTAAATCATAGACTCTATTTAATTCTAAACTTAACATTTCTTCATAGTCTTCAGGTCTTTTTATATTTACTAATACATTAGAATACTCTGTTTCGTTTAAAATTCTTAGTACTTCATCTGCTGAAACAGCTTCTATCATTCTCTCTATTTTAGTTCTATCAAGGAGCCTTTTTTCTAAGACCCAGATTCTTGATACTGCTTGGGTAAACTTCATTGTATCCATATCTTACCCTCCTTAATTAAATAATACTTTCGCTACTTCATACTCCAATTCATCTCTTAATGAATTTACTAAAGCTTCATAAGTATTATTTATCTCTATACCATTGCTTTCTAAAATAAATCCACCCTTAAAGTTTCCAACTTCAGAGCTAAGTTTTATATTGCCTTTTTCACCTAAAGCTTGATTTAATTCATATATAAAAGTTAAATCTATTTGATCTAATCCCTCTTTATTTAAGATTAATTTTTGCTCTCCTATTTGTCCAAGAGATAAAATTGAATTTCTTATAAATCTTGTGAAATCATCTCCCCTTAATGAAGATAATCTTTCAACACTTTCTTCAAAAACCTTTTTTATAACTTCTTGTTTTGCTGTTAATTTATCATTTCTAACCTTTAAAGTTGCAGAAGATATTGCTTTTTCTTTTTTTATTTTAGCCTCTGCTTCAGCCTTTTTAATTATTTCTTTTTCTAGTTCTTTGGCTTTAGCTATCTTCTTAGAAAGGATTTTTTCTTTTTCCTCATTAGCTTCTGCTAAAACAGCATCCTTTCTTTCTTCAGCATCCCTAAGGATTTTAGAAGTTATATTATTAATATCTGCCATAGCCCTTCTCTCCAATCCTAGAATGTATTATTTACTAACATGAATGACATAACGAATCCTAATAATGCATATGTTTCAACCATAGCTGATAAAATAATTCCCTTTGTATTATGTTCTGGGTTCTTAGCTAATATTTGAATACCTGATGCTGCAACTCTACCTTGAGCAATACCTGACCAAAGTCCTGCAAATGCAATTGGTAATGAAGCAAATAATAAATATAAACCTTGACCTAAACTCATATCTCCTGACATTTGAGTAAATATTAAGAAACCAATAACGAATCCATATAAACCTTGTGTACCTGGTAATAGTTGAAGAACTAATGCCTTACCAAACTTTTCTGGCTCTTCTGTTACTAAACCTGAAGCTGCCTCACCAACTATACCAACTCCTTTTGCTGAACCTATACCTGCTAATCCTATTGCTAATGCTACTCCTAAGGCAGCAAAAACTTTTCCTCCATTATTTTCAATAAAAAATTGAATCCATGACATTTCCATTTTTATTTCCTCCTAATTTCTTTTAATGTTTACGTATTTTCCTGATACTTCAAATGCTCTAAATGGCTTTCCACCGCCATCATAAAATTTCCCAAAGTATTCTACATATTGAAGTCTCGCTGTGTGTACATAAGCACCTAATAATGAAAGTGCTAAATTAAATATATGTGCCAAAATAAATAATACAGGTCCTATTATAATTGCAGCAACACCTGGAAGTGTGCTTATTAATAAGTTTAAGGCACCAGCAATTGATCCACCTGATAGGCCAAGTGCCATAAGTCTTGTATAGGAAACTAAGTCTCCAACATAGCCTGTAATATTATATAAAGCATAAGTACCTGATGCTATTTGAGCACCCTTTGATTTTGCATCTCTACCATTAGTTAAAACTATAATTGCCATTCCTATAATAGCAGTTATTGTAAATACAGTTTTTAATATTGATGGTAAATTTAATAATCCTACTCCTGCAATTCCCCCAAGAGATATAAGGGTAAGCATCCATGAAAAGGAATCATAAATTGCATCTTTAATGCTTCCAGCCTTTATTGATATATATGCTTTTATTCCTAAACCAACAAATATTTGTATAACTCCAAGTGCAATAGATAATATTAAAATGGAGTTAACATCTTTATTTGGGTTTAATATTTGTGTTGGTAATACAAGAGCATCACCAAAGAATGAACCATAAATTAATCCAAAGAATATTGTTGTAATGCTTAGGTAGAAGAAAAACTGCATAAAGTCTTTCATACCCTTATCTAGTTTTAAGAACTTCATTGCTAAGAATGAACTAATTAAAACTATTAGTCCATAGCCTGCATCAGCAATCATCATTCCAAAGAATATTAAGTAAAATGGTGTTAATAAAGGCGTTGGATCAATTTCATTATACTTAGGGTAACTATACATTGAAGTTACGCTTTCAAATGCCGATACTAACTTGCCATTCTTAAGCTTAATTGGAACATCATCAATTTCCTCTTCTTTTACTTCTTCAAACTCTAAATAATATTCTTTACCTAGAACCTTATTGCAGATGCCTTCAAGTTCACTTTTATCTTCTTCAGCTATCCAGCCTTGAATTGCTGATACATTTTTTGTTTTTAAGAAATTATTTGATGCCTTCATCCTTCTTATTTTATTTTCGTAATAATCATAGACTAATTGAAGATTTTTTAAATCTTCTTCATAACCTGAAACTTCCTCTTTAATAAAAAACTTCTTAGATTGTAACTCTTCAATTTCATGTTTCCAATCTAAAATAAGTTTCATTGGAACTTCTTTATGTTCAGTTTTAAAATTACTAAATCCAACTTCTCTAAGAATTTCGGATACTTCTTCTGTATGCTCTTTATTTGTCAACAGTAAGATATTTGTATCCTTGCTGTTTCTTGAAATTATCTCTATATATGAATTAGATAACTTTTCTAATAGAGTTTCCTCATATATTTTAGGAATAGTTCCTAAGAAATAAGTTGTTTTTTTCAAATTATCTAATTCTTCAAAAGCTACATCTAAACTTTCCCAAGGACCTAAGGTTTCTATTTCATTTTTTAACTTAGTTATTTCCATATCTAAGTTTGCAATGATATTTTCTTTCTCCTTAACCTTATTATAGCTATCAATCCAATTAGAACTTTCTACTTTTTTTTCTAATTCATTAAGAGTTAATTCTATCTTTCCTTCCATTAAAGCCTTAATTCCAGACTTTTTGGGAGAATACTTTTCAAGAAATGTTAAAGCAGATTTAGTTTTTGATAAATTCTCTTCATACTTTGAATATTCTGAATCAATATTATATTTAGATAAATCTTTAAATTCCTGATTATCTTCTAGTATTTTTTCATCTTGTAAATTGATGAATTCAACTTTCGATAATTCTTGAATTTTCTTAATTAATTCATTCCTTTTTGATTCAAAAGTAAGCAAAGTGAATTTATTCATCTTAACTATCGCCATGAATCTTCACTATCCTCTCAACAATTAAATTAATAGCACTCTTCTTTTTTTCTTCTGAAATATTTTTTATTTCAGAAACCTCTTCTTCCCCCTTGGCTAATATAGGCTCGGTTACTAAATTAGCTTCATCTTGGGCTTTTTTTAGAATTTCATTTTTCTTTGAGTTTGCATTATTTAGAATTTCATTATACTTAGTTTCAGCTTCTGCTTTTGCATTTTTTATTATTTCCTTTGAATCTTCTATTGCCTTTTGAATAAGTTCTTCTGCTTCTGCTTCAGCCCTTTTAAGCTTATTTATTGCTTCTAATGCCAAATTATCACCACCTTCTTTATGTTATAGTAATTAATGTCTTATGTAGTATAAATTAACCCTTATATCCTATTATACACATTTTTATATTACTTTCAATGTTTTTAGCTTTTCTTTAAAATAATAATAAATTTTACTTTCTTTTATTATCTTTTTTATTTTTGCTATATTCCACTTTTTTATGTAGTATAATAAGCTATATTTTTTATTATACATTTTATTATAATACATAATGTAAACTTTAAGTTAAACTTTTATCAATCTTTTATAAGTTTTATTGAATTATTACATAGTAAACTCTTCTATATTCTACATCTAATAAAAAAAAGGTAAATAAATTTACCTTTTTAAGTTCTAGTAATTTTTTACCTTAAAATTTTACAGCCTTAATAAAATGCATATCCTCCCAAAGCTTACTTTCTTCTATTTTATAATATTTCTCAAGCAATCTCTCATTTAATTCTAAAGATGATTTTGACAAGGGATTTATATTTTTAAATTCAAATTCTTTTATTTTCCCAGAAGGAAGGACAGCCATTATTTTATTATTAACAATTTGTTTAGGTTCCTTATTAATATCCCAAATATAAATTTTCCCTCCAACTTTTAAATATTTAGTTACTTCTTCTAAAAGCCTGGCCTTATTGGAATTGCTCCAAAGGCTGCTTAGATAAAAAAACATTGTACATGTAT
>JAAYOT010000138.1 GCA_012520205.1 Clostridiales bacterium | reverse complement strand
TCTTCTCTAAATTCCTTCTTTATCTTCCTTAATATTGTAAGACAAATTCCTATAATAAGTATTAATTATTTACAAATCCTTATAAATAAATTATTCATCTTTTCCAAATCGACTTTTTTTATTGTACTAATTTGTAGAAAATGCATTTATTTTATTGGATTTTTATTTACAGTTCCTGCTTTTCTTGGGTATATTTTTGGACACTGTTTTATCTTTTTTACTTCCACAATATTATGATTTAAGTCAGATTTCTCTATATTTACTCTAATAATATTTTTAAATTCTCCACCTAAAACATTAATTGCTTTTTGTCCATCCTTTAATTCCTCTTCTATGGCAGGTCCTTTTAAAGCAACAAAGTAGCCCTTTACCTTCACATAAGGAAGGCAATACTCTGATAAAACAGCCATATTGGCTACTGCCCTAGATGTAGCAACATCAAATTTTTCTCTAAGTTCCTTATTTCTTGCTCCATCTTCTGCTCTAGAATGTATTGTTTTAACATTTTTTAGTCCTAATTCTTCTACAACTAAATTTAAAAAGTTAATTCTCTTGTTTAAAGAATCCAATAGAGTTACTTGAACATTAGGATTCATAATAGCTATAGGTAGTCCAGGAAAGCCTGCTCCAGTACCAACATCTATTATATTATTTGCATTTTTTATTGCTTCTGATTTAAATGCCTTTATGCAATCAATAAAATGTTTTTTAACTATCTCTTCATCTTCTGTAATAGCTGTTAAGTTTATTTTTTCATTCCACTCCTGAAGAAGTCTCATATATTTTATAAATTGATTATATTGATGCTCTGAAAAATCAATCCCTGCCTCTAAAGAAGCTTCCTTCATTAATTGAAAAAATTCCATTATTTCCTCCAAAGAAATTTATTTTTTATATTTATGTTCTAAATAAATTAATAAAACAGATATATCTGCAGGAGAAACTCCTGATATTCTTGAAGCTTGACCTATACTTACAGGTCTTATTTGGGAAAGTTTTTGAATAGCTTCTGTTCTTAATCCCTTAACATCATTATAGTCAATATCTTCTGGCATTAACTTCTTTTCAAATTTCCTAAACTGCCTTACTTGATCTAATTGACTTTGAATATATCCGTCATATTTAGTTATTATATTTATTTGCTCACCAACATCTTTGTTATATTCAGGCCTATCTGGATCTAAGCATGCTAAGTTAAAGTAGTCTAGTTCTGGCCTTTTAATTAGTTCATAAAAGCTAATTGGCTTCTTTAATTCTGTTGATCCTAAGGAAATTAATATATCATTTACTTCCTTTTTATTTGTTATTTGAAGATTTTTTAATCTTTCAACTTCACCTTCGATTGCATTTTTTCTTTCTAGGAACTTTTTATATCTTTCTTCTGTTACAAGACCTACTCTATAACCTATTTCAGTTAATCTAAAGTCAGCATTGTCTTGTCTTAAAAGAAGTCTATATTCAGCTCTAGAAGTCATCATTCTATAAGGCTCATTAGTTCCCTTAGTAACTAGGTCATCTATAAGAACTCCCGTATATCCATCTGAACGTGTTAAAATCATAGGTTCTTTTCCTTTAATTTTTAAAGCAGCATTAATACCTGCTACTATTCCTTGTGCCCCTGCTTCTTCATAACCTGAGCTACCATTTAATTGGCCTGCGCCATATAAGCCCTCAAATTGCATAAATTCAAGGGTTGGCTTTAATTGAGTTGGATCTATTGCATCATATTCTATGGCATATCCAGTTCTTAATATTTCAGCATTTTCTAAACCAGGAACAGTTCTTATCATCTTAATTTGTATATCCTCTGGTAATGATGATGACATTCCTCCAATATACATCTCTTGAGTATTATCACCTTCTGGTTCAATAAATAATTGATGTCTATCCCTATCTGGGAATCTCATAACCTTATCTTCAATAGATGGACAGTATCTAGGACCTATCCCCTCTATTAATCCATTATACATTGGTGACTTATCTATATTTTCCCTTATAATTTTGTGAGTTTCTTCATTTGTATATGTTAGCCAGCAATCTACCTGTTCTCTGCTAACATCACCACTTATAAAGGAAAATGGAACTATTTTATCATCTCCTGGCTGTCTTATCATTTTTGAAAAGTCAACAGATTTTCTGTTTACTCTTGCAGGAGTCCCCGTCTTAAATCTTCTTATGGATATTCCTAAATCTATTAGTGATTGAGATAATTCATTTGCTGCTGCTAATCCATTTGGACCGCTATTATATTTAATATCTCCTATTATTATGCTTGATCTTAAATAAGTTCCAGTTGTTAATATTACCGCTTTAGCTGAAAAATATCCACCATTTTTAGTTAAAACACCTTTTATTTTTCCATCTTCTACATCTAAATCTATTACTTCTAGTTGCCTTAAATCTAAGTTTTCTTGATCTTCTAAAACTTTTTTCATTCTAACTTGATACTTAATTTTATCTGCTTGTGCTCTTAATGAATGTACCGCCGGTCCCTTTGAAGTATTAAGCATTCTTGACTGTATAAAAGTATTATCTATGTTAATTCCCATTTCACCACCTAAGGCATCTATTTCTCTTACTAGGTGCCCCTTGGCAGTACCTCCTATATTAGGATTGCATGGCATCATTGCTATTGAATCTAAATTGGTTGTACATATTAATGTTTTTAATCCCATTCTAGCAGAAGCCAAAGCAGCCTCACAACCAGCATGACCAGCTCCAACAACTACTACATCATATTGTCCTGCGTTGTATTTTCTCATTCTCCTTACTTCTCCTTACTTTCCACAACAAAATTCTTTAAATATTTTGTTAACTAAATCTTCTTCTAATTCCGTACCGGTTATTTCCCCTAATGCCTTTAATGCAGCAGTAACATATATAGAAACTAAATCAAGATATTCATTATTTTTAACACTTGCAATAGCTTTCTCACAATTTTCTTTTGCTCTTATTAAAGCCTGCTTGTGCCTTGAATTAGAAATAACTAAACTTTCGCTATCAATAGCTCCATTAAAGAACATATCTTTTATTTCTTCTTTTAATTTATCTATTCCTAAGTCTTCCTTTGCTGATATTTTGATTTTATGTTCAAAATTTTCTAATAAACTTAGATCTATTTTATTTTCTAAATCTATCTTATTTAATAAAAGAATAGATTTTTTATTTCTCACCGCTTCTATAATTTCATTGTCTTCATTATCTAATTCCCTTGAAGAGTCTAATACTAATAAAACTAAATCAGCCTCTTCTATTTTTTCCTTAGACTTTTCTACACCTATTCTTTCTACTATATCGTCTGTTTCTCTAATCCCAGCAGTATCTATAATTTTTACTGGTATTCCATCTAAGTTAATGTATTCTTCAATTACATCTCTAGTTGTTCCAGCAATATCCGTTACAATAGCTCTTTTTTCCTTTAATAGAACATTAAGTAGAGATGATTTTCCAACATTAGGCTTACCTACAATTGCAAGACTTAGTCCATCTCTAATAATTCTTCCTTCATCTGCATTCTTCATTAATCTATTTATATTATTAAAGGCCTCTTCTAAGCCATCTCTAACTCTAGGGGGGATGCTAGGATCTATTTCTTCTTCATCTTCTGTAAAGTCCACTGCATACTCAATTAAGGCTAATACATTTAGCAAATATTCATTTAATTTACCTATTTCCCTGGATAAAGAACCATTGCTTTGCATCAAAGCAGACTTCATTGCTAAATCTGTCTTTGCTGTAATTAAATCCATAACTGCTTCTGCCTGAGATAAGTCTATTCTTCCATTTAAAAAAGCCCTCTTAGTAAACTCTCCAGGTTCTGCTAGTCTAGCACCAGCTTTAATTGTCATTTCTAGAACCTTATTAGTTGAAGTCACTCCTCCGTGGCAGTTTATTTCTACAACATCTTCAGCTGTATAACTTCTTGGTCCCTTCATAAAGCTTATAATTACTTCATCTATAGGTTCCTTTGTATCTATATCAATAATATAGCCATATCTCATAGTATAGCTCTTCATATCTTTTATATCTTTGTCATTTTTAGCTTTGAAAATCCTTGAAACAATATCTAAAGCCTTATCACCAGAAACTCTTATAATTGCTATTCCACCTTCTCCAATGGCAGTTGATATAGCACTTATTGTATCAAATTCTCTCATACTCCTATCCTCCTTCTATCTTATGTTAATTATCTATTTAAAAACGCCTATAATATCCCTTTAACACCGATTTTCATATTTAATATTATATCCCTTTTTTAACTATTATTCATTGTACAAAACTATTTATATTTAGTCAAAATAAATAAAGGCAAGAAAGCCATAGGCTTCCTTACCTTTATTTTCTAATGTCTACAACAACTCTTCTATATGGTTCTTCACCTTCACTAAATGTATAAACATATTCATTACTTTGTAATGCTGAATGTATAATCCTTCTTTCATACGGATTCATAGGTTCAAGCTTATAAGATCTTTTACTTCTTCTTACTTTATAGGCAGTTTTTTCAGCAACCCTTTTTAGAGTTTCTTCCCTCTTCTTCCTGTAATTTTCAGTATCTAAAATGACTTTTTTGTATGGATCTTCATGATTTTTATTTACCACTAAAGATACTAAATACTGAATAGCATCTAAGGTTTCTCCCCTATAACCAATAATTACTCCCATTTTAGGACCACTTAAATTTATATAAAGAGAGTCATTTTCTTCTTTCATTCTAATTTCAGCCTTTATGCCCATATTATCACAAATGCTTCTTAAAAATACTCTTGCCTCTTCTTTATAATCTCTTTTAACTTTAACTATTATTCTTGCTGGCTTGCTTCCTATAAAATTTAAAAATCCCTTACTTCCATCATCTAAAACTTCATATTCCACCTTATCTTCAGTTAAATTTAATTCCCTTAAGGCATTTTGTAAAGCTTCACTTACAGTTTTACCTGTCATTTCTAATGTTTTCATACCCTATTCACCACCTAGTAAAATCATATATATTTATTATCTCTTTCTAGTCTTTGGTGTCGCTTTTTTTGCATTTTCTATAACTTTGTATTTTTCTTGTTCTTCTTTTTCCTTTTGTTTTTTCTTAGCAGGTAAGTAATTTACAAAGTAAGTTTGTATTAATTGGATTACTCCACTAATTACCCAGTAAATAACTAATATAGCTCTGAAGTTTATAGCCATAACCCCCATCATAATAGCCATTGTTATACTCATATTCCCCATATTAGGTCCATTTTCATTCTTTGGAGTTGCTTTTGTCAATAATAGACTTGGTATATAAGTACTTAAAAAGGCTAGTACTGGTAATATAAAGTAGGGATCCTTCCCAAATACATTTGGTATCCATAAAAATGATGCATTTTGCATTGAATCAGGACTTATACTATTAAATACTGCATATAAAGCAAATAATATTGGTAATGGTAATAAGGATGGTAAACACCCTCCAAACATACTAGCATTATTTTCTTTCAGGCATTTATTATATTCCTCTTGCATTTTTTTAGGATCATTTTTATATTTTTGTTGTATTGCATTTAATTGCGGTTGAATTTCTTGTAGTCTTGCACTTGACCTACTTGACTTTATGTTTAAAGGTAATAGCAATAATTTTATTATTAATGTAAATATTGCTATAGTTAATACATAAGATACTCCACTTGGCTCCATATTAAATAATGTAATAATCCAAACATGAAGACCATCAAACATTCCTTTTAGGAATTCTGTTAAACCGTTCATAGTAACCTCCTTATTTTAATGGGTCATACCCGCCTTTAGATAAAGGATGACACCTTAATATTCTCTTTATGGCTAAAAATCCACCTTTTAGTGATCCATATTTGGTTATTGCTTCAATAGCATATTGAGAGCAAGTTGGAGCAAATATGCACTTTGGTGGTCTCATTGGTGAAATATATTTTCTATATAAATGTATAGATTTTAGAAGTATCCTTTTTATCATTCCTTATATAAGCCTGCCTTTTTAAAAAGTTTCTTCATAGCATTTTCAACTTCAAAATAATCTTTTCCCTTTATTGCATTCCTTGCGATAAATACAAAGTCATATCCAGTTTTTAAATTTTCTTGATTTAATCTGTAGCTTTCACTTATCAATCGTTTACTCCTGCTTCGAACTACACTATTACCAACTTTTTTACTAACAGATATTCCTACCTTATTATAAGTAACATTTTCTTTTGTTCTATTTTTATTATTTTTAAAAATATATAAAACTAACAGATTATTAGCTAATGATTTCCCTCTTCTATACACCAATTTAAATTCATTATTTTTCTTTATTCTGTACACCATTGGAAATTCAATCTCCTTTTTTCTGCCTTGCAGAAAAAGGCCACTGTATGCGGCCCTTATGCTGTTAATCTTTTTCTACCTTTTTGTCTTCTTTTCTTAAGAATGTTTCTACCTGATTTAGTTTTCATTCTTTTTCTGAATCCATGTTCTTTTTTTCTTTGTTTCTTTTTTGGTTGGTATGTCATGAACATAACATTACACCCCCTTTGATTTAAAAATTCTATAGCAAATTACTATAATCCTAATTATTAAATTTACCTTCTTATTATATATATATAGGGTTTTGATGTCAATACACTATATATTTCTAATTTTGTTGATAAATTATATAATATTGTCCACTTTTTGTGGATAATTTATTGAATACCCTGATTAACTTATGTTAATATTAATATTGCCTGTGAATAATTTTATTCAACTTAAGGGTTATCCACAATTGTGGATAAGCTTGTGGATAGTTTGTGTTATTTTTCTTAATATCTTTACAAACTTTTTAAATTTTATCTTAAATACTGGGCTTTTATGCTGTTAACAATGTTAATATTTGTACATAATTATATTGTGGATATTTTTTTTATTTTTATTTAATCAACATAATTATTAACATGTGCATAAAATTTTTAAACTTATTAACAGTCATTTATATATGTTAATAAATCTGTTGAATAAATGTTATTAATTATAATTAAAAAATTTTTTATGGAGGATATGTAATGAATAATGATCTAACATCATTATGGGAAAAAACATTAAATATTATTAAGGGAGAAATGAGTGAAGTTAGCTTCAATACTTGGATTAAAAGCTGCAATCCTATTTCTATATCTTCCAATACCATAAAAATCAGCGTCCCTAATTCCTTCACTCAAGATATTCTAGAAAAAAGGTATAAAGATTTAGTTATAAATTCTATAGAAGCTGCTTGTTCTAAATCTTATAATATAGAATTTATCCTTGAGTCGGATATCCTGGAAGCTGAGGAAAAGGAAAAAGAAAAGGAAAAAGAAAAGGAAGAGAATAAAGTAAAGGGGAATGAAAAGTCATCAGTTACTGTCAATGATGAAATGTCTAGTACATTAAACCCTAAGTATACATTTGATTCTTTCGTTGTAGGTAATAGTAATAGATTTGCTCATGCAGCATCACTAGCTGTTGCTGAAGCTCCTGCAAAAGCATATAATCCCTTATTTATTTATGGGGGAGTTGGGCTTGGTAAGACTCACTTAATGCATGCCATTGGCCATTATGTTTTACAAGGCAATCCAAATGCAAAAGTAGTCTATGTTTCTTCTGAAAAATTTACTAATGAACTAATAAATGCAATAAAAGACGATAGAAATGTAGAATTTAGAAATAAATATAGGAATGTGGATATCCTATTAATAGACGATATTCAATTTATTGCAGGCAAAGAAAGAACTCAAGAAGAATTTTTCCATACCTTTAATGAACTACACGATGCAAATAAACAAATAATTCTATCATCAGATAGACCACCTAAGGAAATTCCAACTTTAGAAGATAGGCTTCGTTCAAGATTTGAATGGGGTTTAATTGCCGATATTCAAGCACCAGATTTCGAAACACGAATGGCTATTCTTAAAAAGAAGGCTGATGTAGAAAATTTAAGTGTTCCAAATGAAGTTATGGTTTATATTGCTACAAAAATAAAATCTAATATAAGAGAACTTGAAGGGGCATTAATAAGAATCGTGGCTTATTCATCCCTAACTAATAGGCCAATTACTGTTGATCTAGCCACTGAAGCTCTTAAAGATATTATATCCAGTAAACAAAATCAAAGCGTTACTATAGATATAATTCAAGATGTTGTATCTGCTTATTTTAATCTTAGAGTTGAAGATCTAAAATCTCAAAGAAGAACTAGAAATATTGCTCATCCAAGGCAAATTGCTATGTATCTAAGCAGAAAACTTACTGATATGTCCTTACCTAAAATAGGAGAAGAATTTGGAGGCAGGGATCATTCAACTGTAATACATGCTTATGAAAAGATCTCTGATAATTTAACTAAGGATGAAAGTCTACAGCATACAATAAATGATTTGACAAAGAAACTCACTCAAAATTAATCAACAATTGTACATAACTTTTATTGAATTGCATGTGGATAACTTTAAAAAGAATAATCATTGTTAATACTGTGGATAAGAACTGTATCTTTTGCTTCACTTATCCACAATATTTTTTCCGAAAAAAATTAGATGTTTAAAGGGCTAGGAGTACTTTTCCACAAATCCACAGCCCCTATTACTACTATTACTATATTTTTATCTATTAATATAATCTATTTATATACTATGTAAACACAGGGAGGTTCTTATATGAAATTTATTTGTGAAAAACAAAAATTACAAGAAGGAGTATCTATTTCTAACAAGGCTATAACAGGAAAAACTACAATGCCAATACTTGAAGGAATATTCATTAAGGCATCTAATAATAAATTAACACTTATAGGATCTGATATGGATGTATCAATAGAAACTACTATTGACGCCAATGTTATAGAGGAAGGAACAATAGTAGTTGATTCAAGAATATTTAGTGAAATTATAAGAAAGTTACCTAATTCAGATGTTAATATAGAAACTCTTGATAATGACATAATACAAATAACTTGTGAAAAATCTATCTTCAACCTAGTTTATATGAAGGCTGAGGATTACCCTGCCTTACCAGAAATAAATGAGAATATATCAGTTGAAGTTCCACAAGATATATTAAAAAGTATGATAAGGGGAACATCTTTTGCAATAGCACAAGATGAAACAAGACCAATACTTCAAGGAATTTTATTTGAAGTTAAAGAACAAAAATTAAATTTAGTAGCCCTAGATGGATATAGAATGGCAGTCAGAAGTGAATATTTAGGTAATGATGACAATATTGATGTAGTAATACCTGGAAAAACATTAAATGAGGTTGCAAAGATACTAGAAGATGTTGAGGATGTTGTAAAGATTACATTTACAAATAATCATATATTATTTAATTTAGATAAAACAAAGGTTATCTCTAGATTGCTAGAAGGAAAATTTGTTAATTATATATCATTATTACCTCAAGAACATAAGATTTTAGTAGAGGTAAACAAACAAGATTTACAGAGTTGTATTGAAAGAGCATCCCTAATGTCTAAGGATAGTAATAGTAATTTAATAAAATTAGACTTTAATGAAGATAATGTTATTATAACTTCTAATTCTCAATTGGGAAAAGTTAGAGAAGAATTAAATGTAAATCTGCAAGGTGGTGAGTTACAAATTGCATTTAACTCAAGATATATTTTAGATGTTCTTAAAAATATAGATGGAAATGAGATATATATGGAAATGACATCTAGTGTCAGCCCTTGCATAATTAGAAGTAAATCAAATGACAATTCAAGATATCTTGTTTTACCTGTAAGATTAATGAGATAATGAAAGGAGAATTATGCATAAAAAATGAATAATTATGCATGGAAATGGAAATGGAAGAAGTTAAGATAAGTACAGAGTTTATAAAATTAGATTCTTTCCTAAAATGGTGTGGGGCGGTTTCTCAAGGTTCTGATGCTAAAATGTATATTTTAAACGAGGAAGTAAAAGTAAATGGTGATATTTGCACCCAGAGAGGAAAGAAGATTAGGCCTGGAGATATTGTAGAAATTGATGATAAAAAATATAGAGTAGTATAAGATACATCCCTAATATCTCAGAAAACTAATGATTACCTTTATTCTTCTAATTATGATATAATTAATATAGGTGTTGAAATGCATATTAAAAAATTACAATTGTTAAATTATAGAAATTATAAGACTTTAGACATATCTCTTGGTAAGAAAGTGAATGTGTTTATGGGGGATAATGCTCAAGGAAAAACAAATATTCTAGAAGCAATATATTACTGTGCTTTTGCAAAATCCCATAGGACATCAAGAGATAAGGAATTGATAAATTGGGAATCTGACAGAGCTTATTTAAGTTTATTAGTTGGAAGAGAAAGATTAGACAAAAATATTGATATAAGTATATTCAAGGACGGAAAGAAAGCAATAAAAATTAATAAGGTTAAAGTTTCCAAAATAGGTGAACTATTTGGGAACTTTAATGTTGTTATGTTTTCTCCAGAGGACTTAAAAATAATAAAAGATTCCCCTGGAGTTAGAAGAAGATTTATCGATATGGAGTTATGCCAGCTGAATCAAAAATATTATTATAATCTTGTCCAATATAATAAGGTTTTAATTGAGAGAAATATTCTATTAAAAAATAGAAATGTAGACAAGGAAATGCTAGATATATATGATATTCAATTGGCTGAATTTGGGCATAATGTAATAATAGAGAGGCTTAATTATATAGATAAATTAAATTTCTATGGAGAGGATATTCACAAGGACATATCTTCAGGAAAAGAGATTATAGAATTTAATTACATAAGTACTATAAAGAATTCAGGTGACATAAAGAGAAGCTTTTATGAATCCTTAGTAAAAAATAGAGATAAAGATATAGAAAAGCGAATAACATCAATTGGGCCCCATAGAGATGACTTTACTGTTCTTATTAATGGAATTGATGCAAAGAGCTTTGGTTCTCAAGGACAGCAGAGAAGTGCAGTTCTAACGATAAAGTTTTCATCACTTAAAATAATCAGGGAAATAACATCTGAATATCCTGTTTTGCTTTTAGACGATGTTTTGTCTGAATTAGATTTTAGCAGAAAGAGATATGTTTTAACATCAATAAACGAAATTCAGACTGTGATTACCTGCACTGGTATAGAAGATTTAACTAATTATTTAGATAACAGCTCTAAGGTATTTAAAGTCAAGGATGGAGAAATCCTATAGCTGAGGGAGGAATTCTTATGTTTTTACATTTAGGAGAAAATGTAGTAGTACCAATAAAGGATATAATTGGAATATTTGATTTGAAAACTACAATGTATAGTTCAGATACAAGTTCTTTTTTAAGGATGGCTGAAGAAGATGGTTTTGTTGAAAGAATCTCAAAGGAACATCAACCGAAATCCTTTGTCATAGCAGAAGTAAATAAGATGAGTAAGATCTATTTATCACCTATCTCATCTTCAACCTTAACAAAAAGAGCTAATATATACTATAATTCATGATTCCAATGTTAAATCTTCGTGTAATTATAAAAAATATGTTGTGTTAGGAGGAGATTATATTGGAAAACAACAAGCAAAGTTATGATGAAAGTCAAATTCAGGTTTTAGAGGGACTTGAAGCTGTTAGAAAAAGACCTGGAATGTATATTGGTAGCACAAGTTCAAGAGGATTACACCATCTTGTTTATGAAATAGTTGATAACAGTATAGATGAAGCCTTAGCTGGGTTTTGTACGCATATAGAAGTTTCAATAAATGAGGATAATTCTATAACTGTTACAGATGACGGTAGAGGTATGCCAACGGGATTAAATGAAAAGGTTGGAAAATCAAGTGTTGAAGTTATAATGACAGTTCTTCATGCTGGGGGTAAGTTCGGTGGTGGAGGATACAAAGTTTCTGGTGGATTACACGGGGTTGGTGCATCAGTAGTTAATGCTCTATCAGAGTGGTGCGAAGTAACTGTTAGAAGAGAAGGACACATTTGGAAACAAAAATATTCTAGGGGAAATGCAGTAACGGAACTTCTTCAAGTAGGAGAATCTGATGAACATGGAACATCTGTTTCATTTAAACCAGATAGAGAGATATTTGAAGATGTAGTATATGATTTCGATGTTTTATCAAAGAGGTTAAGAGAGCTTGCATTCTTAAATAAGGGAATCAAAATAACATTGTCAGATAAAAGAGAAGGCGAAGAAAAAGAAGAATTATACCATTATGAAGGTGGAATAAGAGAGTTTGTGTCTTATCTTAATAAGAATAAAGAGGTTTTACATGAAGAACCTATCTATGTTGAGGCAATGAGAGATGAAGTACTTGTAGAAGTTTCCCTTCAATACAATAATTCATACAATGAAAATATATATTCCTTTGCAAATAATATAGACACTATAGAGGGGGGAACTCACCTATCAGGATTCAAGAGTGCCCTAACAAAGGTTATAAATGATTATGCAAGAAGATATAATTTCCTTAAGGATAAGGACAATAACCTATCAGGTGATGATGTAAGGGAAGGATTAACTGCGGTAGTATCAGTTAAAATAACAGATCCTCAGTTCGAAGGACAAACAAAAACTAAGCTTGGAAATTCAGAAGTTAGAGGTATTGTAGACTCAATAACGGGTGAAGGAGTAGCTACGTTCCTAGAAGAAAACCCTGCTATAAGTAAAGTAATAATAGAAAAGGCATTAATGGCAACTAGGGCTAGAGATGCAGCTAGAAGGGCAAGAGAACTAACAAGAAAATCTGCATTAGAAAGATCTGCATTGCCTGGGAAATTAGCAGATTGTTCTTCTAAGGATCCTCTAGAGTGTGAAATATACATAGTAGAGGGAGATTCAGCTGGTGGTTCTGCTAAGCAAGGCAGAGATAGAAAATTCCAAGCTATTTTACCTTTAAGAGGTAAGATATTAAACGTTGAAAAACAGAGATTAGATAGAATACTAACATCAGACACTATAAAATCAATGGTTACTGCCTTTGGTACAGGTATTGGTGATGACTTTGATGAAAGTAAATTAAGATATAATAGAATAATAATAATGACTGACGCCGATGTAGATGGTGCTCATATTAGAACATTACTATTAACATTCTTCTTTAGATATATGAGAGGATTGATAGACGGGGGGCACGTTTATATAGCCCAACCACCGCTATACCAAGTAAAGAAAAATAAAAAGGAATACTACGTTTATTCTGATGAGGAATTAGAAAACCTTATGAAAGAACTTGGTGGAAAAGATAATTCAACTAGCATTCAAAGATATAAAGGGCTAGGAGAAATGAATGCATCTCAATTATGGGATACAACAATGGATCCAGAGAAGAGAGTATTGCTAAAAGCAACAGTAGAAGATGCGAAAGAAGCCGATGAAATATTCACTATACTTATGGGAGATAAGGTTGAACCAAGAAGAGACTTTATTGAAAAGAATGCTAAGAAAGTAAGTAACTTGGATATTTAGTACTAAAACGAGGTGAAGTACATGAATTTTAATGAGGGAAAAGTTATTCCTATAGATATTAATAAAGAAATGAAAAAATGTTATATAGACTATGCAATGAGTGTAATTGTAGGTCGTGCATTGCCAGATGTTAGGGATGGGTTGAAACCAGTTCATAGAAGAATCCTACATTCTATGAATGAACTTGGAATAACTCCAGATAAAAGCTATAGAAAGTGTGCCAGAATAGTTGGGGAAGTTTTAGGTAAGTATCATCCACACGGAGATACATCAGTGTATGATGCTTTAGTTAGATTAGCTCAAGACTTCTCAATGAGATATATGCTGATAGATGGTCATGGTAACTTTGGTTCAGTAGACGGTGATGGTGCAGCTGCCATGAGGTACACAGAGGCAAGAATGAATAAAATTGCTGCTGAAATGTTAAGAGATATAAATAAAGACACAGTTGATTTTATACCAAACTTTGATGGTGAGGAAAAAGAACCAGTTGTACTTCCATCAAGATATCCTAACCTTTTAGTTAATGGATCATCAGGTATAGCTGTTGGTATGGCAACCAATATACCACCACATAATTTAGGTGAAGTTATAGATGGTACAATAATGCTTATTGATAACCCAGAAATAACATCACTTGAACTTATGACTGCTATTAAGGGGCCAGACTTCCCAACTGGAGCAGTAATAATGGGGACATCAGGTATTAGAGCAGCTTATGAAACAGGAAAAGGTAAAGTAATAGTAAGGGCAAAGGCCGAAATAGAAGAGGAAAATGGAAGGCATAAAATAATTGTTACTGAAATACCATACCAAGTTAATAAGGCAAAGTTAATAGAAAATATAGCTGACCTAGTAAGAGATAAGAAAATAACTGGAATATCTGATTTAAGAGATGAATCAGATAGAGATGGTATGAGAATTGTAATTGAATTAAAAAGAGATGCTAATCCCAATGTGGTTTTAAATCTCCTATATAAGCACACTAAAATGCAGGATACCTTTGGTATTATAATGCTTGCCTTAGTAGATAATGAACCTAAGATATTAAGCTTAAAGGAGATTTTAAGAAACTACATTGACTTCCAAAAGGAAGTAATAACAAGAAGAACAGTTTTTGAGTTAAATAAGGCAAATGCAAGAGCACATATTCTTGAAGGATTAAGAATTGCTTTAGATCATATCGATGAAGTTATTAGCATAATAAGATCATCTAAAACTACTGAAATAGCTAAAAACACCTTAATTGAAAGGTTTGGCTTAAGTGACAAGCAAGCACAAGCAATCTTAGATATGAGATTGAGAAGGTTAACTGGCTTAGAGAGAGACAAGATAGAGGAAGAATATGCAGATCTTATGAAACAAATAGAATATTTAAACTCTATACTAGCAAGTGAAGAAAAATTACTATCAGTAATTAAAGATGAATTACTAGAAATAAAAAATAAGTACAATGATCCAAGAAGAACTGAGATAGAAAAAGTACTAAATGAAATTGATATAGAAGATCTAATACAAGAAGAGGAAGTTGTTGTTACTTTAACTCATGCAGGATACATAAAGAGAATATCAGCAGATACTTATTCAGCTCAAAGAAGAGGTGGAAGAGGTATTCAAGCTATGACAACAAAGGAAGATGATTTTGTAGAGCATATTACAATAACATCAACACATTCCGACATACTATTCTTTACTAATAGGGGTAGGGTATATAAGCTTAGAGCTTATGAAATACCTGATGCAGGAAGAACTGCTAAGGGAACAAATATAATTAACCTTATTGCTATAGAGCCAGATGAAAGAATAGAAACAGTTCTTACAATCAATGATGATGTTAAGGAAGGTTATCTATTCATGGGAACTAAACATGGATTAGTTAAGAAGACTCGCTTGTCAGAGTTTAAGAATCTTAGAAAGAATGGCTTAATTGCAATAAACCTTAGAGATGGTGATGAGCTACTAAAGGCAAAAATAACTAGAGGGGATGCAAATATCATAATAGTTTCCCAAAATGGTAATGCCATAAGATTTAGCGAAAAAGATGTTAGACCTATGGGTAGAACAGCTTCAGGAGTTAAGTCAATGAATCTAAAACATGATGACCTGGCAGTATGCATGGATATTGTAGTAGATGATGAAGATTTATTAGTTATAAGTGAAAATGGCTATGGAAAAAGAACACCTCTAACTGACTATAAGGTTCAAAGAAGAGGCGGATCTGGTTTAATAACATATAAGTCATCTGAAAAAACAGGTAAACTTGTAGGGGCCACTGTTTGTAAGGAAACTGATGAGCTTATGCTTATAAATACAAGTGGAATTGCTATAAGAATTAATGTATCAGATATATCTATAACAGGAAGATCAACTATGGGAGTTAGACTTATGAGAACTTCAGAAGAAGAAAAGATTGTAGCTATAGCTAAAATTTCTGCTTCAGAAGAAGATGAAGAGTTAATAGATGTAGAAGATACAGAAGAAGTAGAAAATCTAGATAATGAAATAGAATAGTATTTAACATTCACAGTTTAGAGGATTCTCTTGGAAGAGAAATCCTACTAAACTGTATTTTTTTCTTCTAATTTTGTAATAATAATTAAAAATATAGTAAAGAATAAGAAAAACAAAGGTAATCTTGCCCTAGTGTATCACAATAAGAAAATAAGAGAAATATGTAGTAATTTCAAGAGAAATAAGTATGAATATATATAAAAGCTAGAATTGAGTAAAATAATATTATATTTAAGTGGTAAGATAATTTTCGTCGCCAAGAGGTGCGACAAAAAATAAAAATTTTCAAAAGTTGTTGACAGTAACTTTGAAAAATGTTAATATAAAAAAGTCGTTGATGGCGACAAGGCAAATTGGTCTTTGAAAATTGAACAGAATATAAGTAATAACACAAACCAGCAATTCTTTTGAATGTCTTAAGTGAGAATCTAAATTTTAATTTAGTTATTC
>JAAYOT010000137.1 GCA_012520205.1 Clostridiales bacterium | reverse complement strand
TGCTGTAAGAAGTAGAAAAAATGGCGAAGAAGGACCAATTGATGTAACTGAACTTAAGAATAGAATTATTTTAGAAATAGCAAATAAAACTATGTAATGTACAATTAGAATGAAGGAAGAAACTCGCCTAAAAGCGAGTTTCTTCCTTCATTATACATTCTACATTCTAAATTACTAAACTTCCTTAAGAAGTTTAGCTACTTTGTTTTGAAGAAGCCATACCTTTTTTTGTTTTCTATTATTTGCAACCATTTTGTTTTTATTGTTAGTACTAGCTTCTAAGTCCCTTGTAATCTTTTCTTCGTATATTTTTAGAGCTTCATTTAATGTTTGTAGTTCTTCTTTATTAAACAAGTTAGCACCCCCGCGTATTAGTCTTCAGTTTTCGGTTTTCAGGTATCAGTTAATTAAAAATTAATTGCTGCAAATTATTATATCAAAGGGTTTTAAAGTTATCAATAATGTATCTTTTCTAAATTTTAAAATAAAAAGGCCGCTTCTTCTATAAGAAACAACCTATAAATCTCTAAGTTTACAGTATGACTTTACATTTATTTATATATATTACTTAGTTAGTATTTGCTTATCTGTTATTATAATATCCACTTTTACATCGTGTTCTTCCTTTTCTATTTTATCTACAATTTGAAAATCGTAAGCTAATACAACTTTATTATTTTTATATGCTATGTCTTCTAAATATCTATCGTAATATCCTCCACCATAGCCTATTCTATTGAAGTCTTTATCGAATACTGCTCCTGGAACAATGATTAAATCGATGTCTTCTTTTTTTATAACAATACTATCATCAATTGGTTCAAGTATTCCCATGTGGTTTTCCTTCAATTCCTTAAGGCAAGGAATAAATATTGCATTCATTGTTCTGGTTTCTCTATAAGTTTTTGGGACAGAAATATTTTTATTATCTTTAAGAGCTCTTTCAATAAGCTTTATTGTATTTATTTCATCTCCAAAGCTTATGTAGGTAAATATATTTCTTGCATTCTTATATAAATTAGTTTCAAATAGTTTTTCTAAAATAATATTGTCTTTAAGTTCTTTTTCTTCTGCTTTCATTTTTGATCTTTTCATTAGCACTTCTTTTCTAATATTTCTTTTGTATTCCTTTGTGTTCATATTTTTATCCCTTCCTCTTTGTTCGTAAATATAACTGAAAAATACTATCTAAAACAAATCCTAATAAGGGTCCTATTATAATATACGAACTGTTATCTGTAATAAAATAAATAATCATACCTATAGTAGGGCCGATAAACATTAATTCACTAGTGGTACCCTTATCTCCATCAACATCTTCTTCATCTTCTTCCTCAGCTTCTACAAAATTATTATCTTCTTTACTATCTAGCCTAAACATATTTATAATTTTTTTATAGAATTTTTCTTTTTCATGACCTTCTTCATAAGTATTATTTATAGTATCTTCTTTTCTTTGATATTCTTTATCTTCTTGACTATCATTCTTTTTTTCTTCTGTTTTTTTATCTTCTATATTTCTTTTAAGTTCTATATTATCTTTAACAAGTTCATCTACTGTAACGCTAAATATATCTGATAAAATAATAATCTTGTCTAACTCAGGAAAGCTTTGTCCTGATTCCCACTTTGAAACAGCTTGTCTTGATACATTTAACTTCTCAGCAAGGCCTTCTTGAGAAAGCCTTTTTTCTTTTCTTAATATCTGCAGCTTTTCTGAAAAATTCATATTTATCACCTCAAGTATATTCTAAAAGATATATAAAAAATTAAAACCAACCAGTACTTGCAATTTGTCAACTGGCAGTTGCATCCTTGTAAACACTAGGATGATGCACTTGAAGCTGCTGCTGCAGATGTTATAGCCACAGTACTCATAAGAGCAATTTCTTCTATAATTATTGATATTACACTTTTTACAGCAATTTCTTTAAAAGCATTTTGATTACTTTCTTTTGTGTAATCTATAATCAATAGAAGAGCTGCAAACATTAAACCTTGAGCTTTTGTAGCAGAAAAGAAACCAACTAGTTTTTCTTTCTTTAATACATTAAAAATATCTACTATATCTCTTGCAATTTCATCAACAGTTTTCTCTGATAAGGCTAGTATTGCTAGAATTGTAAGTTCATTTGTTTTTCCGTATTTTAAATTATTTTCTCTTAATTTATTGAATATATTTAATAGCTTATTTATTTTTAAATCAATGTCACCATCTGTTAAAGTTAGCACATGGCTTACTGATTGTACTGAATTACTTGATATAAAATGCTTTTTTAATTTTTTATAGGCATATTCCATGGAGTTTATCGTTTCATCAATGTTTTCCTTAGTCATTGCTAGGAGTGTTGCAAGCATAACATCCTCACTACTAGTTAAGAATGGATGATTACTTTTCATTAATTTATAAACTTCCGCTGATTTCTTAATTAAGTTTTCTACATCTAGTGTATGTCTATTTTCTGAAATAAAACAAGCAACGGAAGGTAAGTATTCACTGCTGCGAAACTCCTTTTTTAATAATTTATAGGTTTTTAATACTTCTAAAAATTCTCCTTCCATATCATTTTTCAATGAAAGTTTAGTTGACTCTGCAAGTTTTGCCACTCCCTTAAAATAAGAAAAAATACCTGTATTTTTATTAATTATCCTTTTAGCTTCCTTTATTTTATCTGGATCTAAAATTTTATTATTTTCAGTATAAATATAAGAACATAAATAATGGATCATGCTATATTCAAGTTTAAAATTTTTCTTCATAATTTCTCTATTTCTAATAAATAGCTGAATTCTGTTGTTTAGTGACTCTCTCATAAAATTTCCCCTCTTATTTATAAAATTAGTATTGATAAATCTATTACCTAATAATACTCATATTTACTATATCTCTTAATACTGAAGCAGCTGCATTTCTTGTTCCTGAAGCACCTCCAGCTATTAATATTTCTCCTAAAGTATCTGTATAATAACATATTCCTTTGTTTTTACCATCAATAAAATATAGTTTATGATTTTTATCTATAAACTCTAATTTAACCTTTGCTTTTGCTAAATTATTTTCCTTAGTTATTGTACCTATTAGTTTGGGCTTATTCCCCTTTAATTTTTCTTCTATTATTTTTTCTTTAGTTAATTTAGTGATACCTTCTATTTCTATATTCTCTAGCTTTAAATTTGAATCTAATAAAGCATTTGAAATTATTAATATTTTTGAAGCTGTATCATAGCCTTCTACATCATAACTATAGTTTTTCTCTGCAATTTTTTCTTCTATTGCCTTATTTAAGGCTGATTCATAAGTTATATTGTTTTCATGCATTTCTGTAAGAATGTAGTTACTTGTTCCATTTAGAACTGTTTCAATTTTTAGGATTTCCGATCCTGCAATATCATATATTCCCGCATTTAGTGTTGGTAGAGCTCCTCCTGTTGTACATCCTATTAAAAGTTTTACATTATTCTTATTAGCTATTTCATTTAATTCTCTATGTTTTAGGACAATAGGCCCCTTATTTCCTGTAACTACATTTATCTTATTCTCTAAAGCTTTTTTTATGTGGCTTAAACCAGGCTCTCCTGTTTCTAAATTAGTATTTGT
>JAAYOT010000136.1 GCA_012520205.1 Clostridiales bacterium | reverse complement strand
GCTGTTCCAACAGATGAACACTACCTTCCATTGCTTTATATAATAGCCCTTCAAGAAGAGGGAGAAAAAGTAGAGTTTATTCATGAAAGCATACAAAATGGATCAATGGCTATGAGAAGCTTCATTATCAGGTAACAGGTTTCAGTTTTCAGGTTTCGGTTTTCATCCTTAACTGTGAATTATGAATTTTGAATTGTGAATTGCGAATTGCAAAAAAGAAGATTGTTCGCAATCTTCTTTTTTGCTGTACGCTTTTTTTTGTTATTTAGATAATTAAAATTTTAACATCCTGTGATATAATAATTTTAAATTAATCATAAATCTTAATTGAAAGGAAGTCTTAATTTTGAAAATAAGCAGTTTTTTAAAGCTAGTAGAGATACAAACAAAGGCAGCAAGTGTAATTCCATATCTACTAGCATCTTTTTTTGTGTACTATAGATATAATACTTTTAATTTTAAGAATGCAATAATAATGTTCTTATCAATGATCATATTTGATATGACAACTACAGCTATAAACAATTATATAGATTATTCAAAAGCTATAAAAAAAGAAGGATTTGGATATGAAAGTCATAATGCTATTGTAAAAGATAAGCTAAATCCTAATCATGTAAGATACCTAATTTATACAATGCTAGGAATAGCAATTATTTTGGGATTACTTTTAGTTGTAAATACAAATATTATAGTTTTATTACTTGGAGCATTAGCTTTTGCTATTGGCATTACCTATACTTTTGGTCCAATACCAATTTCAAGAACTCCCTTTGGTGAAGTCTTTTCAGGTCTTGCTATGGGCTTTTTGTTAACCTTTATAACTATATATATACATATATTCGATATGGGAATATTAAATATAAATTACTCAAATTTTAATAGTATAAACATAATGTTCAATTTAAAAGAACTTATTATTTTATTTATAGTTTGTTTACCTGCAATAACAGGAATTTCAAATATTATGCTAGCCAATAATATTTGCGACATTGAAGATGACATAGTAAATAGAAGATATACCCTTCCAATTTACATAGGAAAAGAAAAAGCACTTAAGTTATTTAAGTGGCTATATTATATTGGATATATAGCAATTGTTATGGCAGTTATTATAAGGGCTCTTCCAGTTTATTCTCTGCTAGCAATATTAGTATTTAAGAAGGTTAAGGAAAACATTAATAAATTCAATAAACTTCAAACTAAGAAAGATACCTTTGGACTATCTGTACAAAATTTTGCAATGACTAATTTTGTTTTAGCAATAACAGTATTACTGGGCATAGTTTTGCAAAAAATATTCTAGTTTTAAGTTATGGGGGATAAAAATGAATATAAAAAGTTTTCTAAAATTAGTTGAAATACAAACAATGACTTCAAGTATAATACCATTTTTATTAGAGTCTTTTAAAGAACTTCAAACCAAAAAAGATACCTTTGGATTAGCAGTTGAAAACTTTGGTATTACAAATGTTGCACTAGCTATCACTATAGTAGTTGGAGTAATAATATAATGAACTATGTTTACATACTAAAATGTTCTGATGAAACCCTATATACTGGGTGGACAAACAATTTGGATAAAAGGCTTGAAGCCCATAATAGTGGAAAGGGAGCAAAATATACAAGGGTAAGGCTTCCGGTAAAATTAGTTTATTATGAAGAATATGAAGATAAAATAGAAGCTATGAAAAGAGAATATGCAATAAAGCGATTAACAAGAAAAGAGAAAATAAATTTAATAGAAAATAAATTATAGCAGTAAGAAAGTCTATTATTTCTAATGAGTTTGAAATAATGGGCTTTTTTTGTTGAATTTATTGGATATTCTTATTGCCATTTGGGGAAAAATAGAATATAATATATTACAGTAAGTGATATATCGTTTAGTGTAATAGGAGGGAAGCAGTTGAGAGACAATGTGAAGGGCGGAGCATTAACGGAAACTACCTTTTTAATTTTATTGGCCTTATATGAACCAAAGCATGGGTACGGAATTATGCAATTTATAGAAGATGAAACAAATGGTAGGGTATCCCTAGGAGCTGGTACTTTATATGGTGCTATAAATACTTTAGAAAAAAAGGGCTGGATTATATTGCATAAGGAAGAAGGGAACTCAAGAAAAAAAGTATATAAGATAAGCGAAGAGGGAAAATCCGTAGTAAAAAAAGAGATTGAAAGGCTAAGACAGTTAATAAAAAGTGCAACAAAAATTGTTATAGAAGGGGAGGTTGTAAATGAGGAAATTTAGGTACTTTTTAGACTGCATAGATGGACAGCAAAAATGGTTAAATAAAATGGCGGAGAAAGGGTATAGGCTAATAGGAGTTGATAGATTATTTTATGAATTTGAAAAGTGTGATCCTTCTGAATATGAATATTACGTTGAGTTTGTTGGTGATAAATCTTATTCAGAAATAAAGGAATATAAGAACTTTATTGAGAGCTTGGGGTTAGGTGCTTATACAAAAAATATAAACCTTAATTTTTCCATAG
>JAAYOT010000135.1 GCA_012520205.1 Clostridiales bacterium | reverse complement strand
CATTACTCTAAATAATTGATGAGGGAAGGTCATTTTTGAAAAGCAAAGCTTATAATTTGCCCTACTTATAACTTTCTTAGAAAGGCCAAGACTTCCCCCTATTACAAAGGCTATATTAGAATTCCCAGTAACTCCTAGGTTTTCTATATAACTTGAAAACTCCTCTGAAGTTATTTCCTTTCCCTTAAGGTCTAAAGCAATTACAAACATATTATCTTTTATTTTAGATAATATTAATTCCCCTTCTTTATCTTTTATTTGAAGTTCTTCCTTCTCGCTTGCATTATCAGGAGTTTTCTCATCATTTAACTCTATTATTTCTACCTTACAATATCTACTTAATCTTTTTTTATATTCATCAATTGCAGCTCTTAAGTATTTTTCTTTAATTTTTCCTACAGATATTATTGTTATATTCACTTTGAAAACTCCTTTTATGTTTGCTTTAGTTTAAACTTCAGAAAAGTCCTCTACGTCAATTATTGTTCCAGCATTATTATTTATATCTTTTTTCTTCAAATAAATTCTAAGAGTGTTAGAGTCATAAACAGCCTTTATAGTTCTTTCATCAACATTGGGAACGTAATAGGTTTCTTCTAGAACACTTCCCTCTTGATGAAAATACACTATCATATCTCTACCATTATTGAAGTTAAGGTTTTTCTTTACGGAAATCTTTATGTGGTCATTTTCATAATCTACATCAATGTCCTTTTTATTTATTCCTAAAAGCTTACCTTCTATTAAATATCTATCCTCATACTCTCTTAATTTAAAATTTGATTTTTCTTCAATAGTATTAATTATTGAGTTTACTGCATCACTATTTAAAACATTATCTATAATATTATTTATTAAGTCTTCATTTTGTACTAAGGTTGTAAGTACTTGATTAAAAACTGTATTAAAGTTTCCAACTATAGAACTTATTATACTATTAATATCTTGATAATTATTATTATAATTATCCTTTATATTTTTATTAATATTGTTTTCGCTGGAATCATTGTTTGTATAAAAAGGAAACATACTATATATTTCACTCCTGCTTCAAAAATTCTTATATTAATATATCTATTTAATAAAAGAACTTTTGACACATAATAAGCTAGCAAATCTAAATATTAAAATTTACTAGCTTAAATATTAGGAATATGAATATAAATTTATTTTCCACAACACTTTTTATACTTCTTACCGCTTCCACATGGACAAGGGTCATTTCTACCTATTTTATTTTCATTTCTAACTATAACTGAAGATCTATATTGTTTTTGTATTTCTTTTCTTTTTTCTGGTGAAAATATACCTTCCCATTGTGGTAATGTATATAAGTATTCTGCTTTTGCATCTAACATATTATAATATAATTTTTCTAAATCTAATTCAAAAGTGATTTGTTCTGTTTCAGTTACCTTTTCTAAGTCAAGTGGATTCTTTAAACTATCGTTAATACCATCAACAAATCCCATGATAAATTCTGAAGTTGTATTATACTCTTTAGCTAAATCTGAAATTGTGAAAACATACTCTTCCTTATGCTTTGATAGTATGTCTCTATATATGGATGTTTCTAATTCCATATATTCATTCCAGAAAGCCTTCTCTCCTTTTGTTTTAACATAATCAACTACCATATCTGTCCATTGCTTATATAAGCTCATAATATAATCTCCTTTTTCTATAAATTTATTAAAATTCATATTTATTATTTCTATTTACTATTAATATAATATGTCCCTGAAAAATCCTACTAATAAAATCAACCTAGATTTCAATTAAGTTGCTTGGACCATTTCTATTTGCCATAGTTATACTTATATCTTTTCCAGTAATGCCGTTTTCTCGTAAAACTGAGCATACCGTTTCAAAAGCTAAATCAGGATTATTATTAGTTCCACTTAAGTGTCCTAATATTACCTTTCTATGTAATTTACTGCGAACTAAGTCAACAATAGCCTTACCGCAATCTTCATTTGATAAATGACCAACCTCACTTAATATTCTTCTCTTTAACACATATGGGTATGGCCCAAATTTAAGCATATTTACATCATGATTACTTTCAAATAATAAAATATCTGAATCATTTATATTATCTTTAATTTCTTGCGTATATATACCAAAATCAGTAGTTACACTTATTCTTTTTCCATTACTATGAAGTACATATCCTACTGGAGCAGCTGCATCATGAGGTATATTAAAGGACTTTATATCTAAATCCTTTATAGTTTTTGTTGATCTTCTATCCATTATCTTTATATTATGCTCTTTTATTTTTCCTATGTTCTTCTCCATGGCTGCCCATGTGTCTACATTTGCATATATTGGTATATCATATTTTCTTGATAAAACCCCTATACCCTTAATATGGTCTGAGTGTTCATGGGTTACAAATATACCATCAATTTCTTCTGGTTTTTCTCCTATGCTTTGTAACGCATCTCCTATTCTCTTTCCAGGTAAACCGGCATCAATTAATACTTTTGCATTATCTGAGGCTATAAATATGCTATTTCCACTACTTCCACTATATAATGAACAAAACCTCATTCCTTTATCCCCCATGTTTGAACTACTCCACTACTCTAGCTATATTAGCACCTAAAGCAGTAAATTTATCCTCTATGTTAGGATAACCTCTATCAATATGCTCTATTTCTAATATTTCTGTTTGACCTTCTGCTACTAATCCAGCTATAACCATAGCTGCTCCTGCTCTTAAGTCTGTTGCTATAACTTCAGTTCCACATAACTTTTCTACGCCTTCAATAATAGAAGTTCTTCCTTCAACTTTTATCTTAGCTCCCATTTTATTTAGTTCATCCATATGTTTAAATCTATTTTCCCATATGCTTTCTGCAACTATGCTCTTTCCAGGAATAATACTTAAAAGAGTTGACATTGGCTGTTGTACATCTGTTGGAAAACCTGGATATGGAGCAGTTTTTACATTAACTCCCCTTAAGTCTCCATCTACATATACTCTAACGCTGTCGTCTCCCTCTTCAATTTTAGCTCCCATTTCTGTAAGCTTTGCAGATATTGATTCTAAATGCTTTGGAATTACATTTTTTATTGTAACATCACCCTTAGTTGCAACTGCTGCAATCATAAATGTTCCAGCTTCTATTTGATCTGGTATAACACTATAATTGCATCCAACTAATTTTTCAACACCTTTAATTCTAATTACATCTGTTCCAGCACCCTTTATATCAGCTCCCATGGAATTTAAGAAGTTTGCTACGTCAACTACATGAGGTTCCTTTGCAACATTTTCAAGTACTGTAGTTCCTTCTGCTAATGTAGCTGCTATCATTACATTTATTGTTGCACCAACTGAAACTACATCAAAGAAGATATTAGTCCCATAAAGGTGTTCTGCTTCAACTGTAACTGCACCATGTTCAATAGTAACCTTTGCACCTAAGGCCTCAAATCCCTTTATATGCTGATCTATTGGCCTTACTCCTATAGGGCACCCCCCTGGAAGTTCAACTCTAGCTCTTCTAAACCTTGATAATAAGGCACCTATAAAATAATAAGAAGCTCTCATTTTTCTTACATCATCAGTACATGCATTTGTCTTTGTTACATCTGTAGCATCAATTTCCAAAGTATTATTGTCTATCTTGCTTACAGAGCAACCTAGACTTTTTAAAATTCTATCAAGACAATGTACATCTTCTATATCTGGAATATTTTCTATTACGCACTTTCCTTCACTTGCCAATATCGCTGCTGGTAGTATTGCAACTGCTGCATTTTTAGCACCATTTATTTCAACCGAACCTTTAAGAACCTTACCACCATTTATAACTAACTTTTTCATAATTTCACCCTTATCATCTTTATATATCTATATATTAATATTTCCTAACATTTCAACTTTTAACCATTTTCTATTTTCATTATAAAAACTTACAGTAATCATTATATCATAAAAATAACTTATGAAAATAGGGATTTTTCACGGATGAATAATTTTCAAAAGCTTGCATTATTTATAAATTTTTTTCTTATCTTCTAGCATAATCTCTTTTTATATTTTTTTAATTATGCTATAATAAAAAGAAAAGTTTATAGACTATTCATAATATATAAACTAATTTGATATGCGAGGCTAAAACTATGAAATATTATTTAGTAGCATTATTTGATGAAGACTCTTATAAAAACTTCACACCTATTCAGAAAAAATTATCTAAACGTTTTAGGGCGAATAGGAATTCCCCTATTCCTTATGTACCCTTAGAGGTAGTGGAGAATCCTAATATTGAAAAACTAGATGCAGTAATTAATAAAATCATTAAACCTTATAAACTTTTTAAAGTTGAATTAACTAATGAAGTTTTAATTAGTGAATCTAGAAAAACTTTAAACGTTAAAATTTCTGATATAGGTTATATAAAGAGGCTTAATAGGCTTATAAGTGATACTCTAAAACTATATAACTTTAATGTTTTAGATTTAAATTCCGAGTCATCAATGTATCTATCTATTGCTAATTTGAACTTTATTCCAAGAGACATAAAAAAATCTTATAATGATATTACTTATAAATCAAACTTAGAAACTTTAAAAGTAGATAGGATTGAGATTTGGAAAATTTCAAATAACAAAAGAGAAACGGTAATAAAAAGTTATCCTTTAAAGAAAAATCTATATATTTAATTAAAAAGTGTAGCAATACACTTTTTAATTTTTTGCATTTTTTGCATTTTTTCAAAATTTAAAAAATTTATTTTTTTGTATTCGTTTACTACACTTTTCATTTTCGAATACATTTTGTAAAATAGAATATGTAAATCCTTAAGGACTGGGGGATATTTATGGAAATATTATCGTTTTTTCAAAAACAAAAGAACAAAAACAAAAAAATCATTATTGATAGCACCTTAAGCGAGTATAAGGTTCGTACAAGGAAGCACTTAGAATTACATACAAAAATAAGTTCTCTGGCTGAAGAAACTAAGTGTTATAAATACTGGATTTCTGATGATATTGAGGTTAATGATTCTATAATATTTCAAAAATACTTAGATTGCTTTAACCACATAATAGGCATTGGCATTGATAAAAATTACGACAACATTGAAGATATTGTTGTTAAGCCCAATGAATATTGTTTAAGTGATCAGTTTTTTAACTTATTTATAGACTTAAATGACTTAATTATATCTCCATCAGAGGATCACTATATAACTCTTATAGAGGATTTTTTAAGCCTTGGAGTTTCTTTAGGTTATACAGAAGAACAAATTGAACAGGCCCTAATAAATCAATGACTTAAAACCTTCTAGCAAACTAGAGGGTTTTTTAATATTTTAACACCTCAAAGGTAATAATACCTTTGAGGTGATTTTATGTTAGCAATTATATTTGCAATAATTTCTGGAATATCTATGACCCTTCAAGGGGTATTTAACACTAATTTAGAAGAAAAAATCGGAACTTGGGAAACTGCCCTTTTATCTCAGGGAATAGCTTTTATTATAACTCTTGTGGTTGTCTTTTTTTGGGGCAAGGGAGATATAAAAGCTGTTAAAAATGCTAATAAGCTTTATTTATTAAGCGGAGTTCTAGGTGTTGTAATCATATTTACTGTTATGAAAAGCATAGGTGCCATGGGTGCAACTGTTGGAATTGGAACCATATTAACTGCTCAGCTCTTATCTGCTGGAATTATAGATGCCATGGGCCTATTTGGATCTGAAAAGGTTGCTTTTAGCCTAAATGAATTTATTGGAATTGCCTTAATGATTGCCGGTATTATAGTTTTTAAACTTAAGTTATAACTATACTCTTAAATTTTTTTATAATATTAACAAAAATACTCCTATTTATATATTATATATGGTAATCAATTTTAGGAGTATTTTTATGTTTTTTAAGAATAAAAAGTTAGATCCCAACCTAAAAAAATATATTGATTTCAATCCAAATGTTAAATATAGAGTAATTATTAAATATAAAAAATTTAAAGATAACATAATTAGAAAAGTTAACTCCTATAGTGGAGAATTTATAAATGCTGTAGAACACTCAAAAATAATAACTGCTCGTATGAATTCTAGAGGCATAAAAAGATTGATTGAATATCCAGAGGTTGAATTTATATCTTTTGATGAATATTTGTTTCTCTGTGGTACAAGTGTAACAACTGCAAATAAAGCGAGAATATCAACTAAAAGTAAATTAAAAGGTACTGGTATTTCAATTGCAATAATAGATAGTGGCGTTTATCCCCATCCAGATTTAATCAGCCCAAATAATAGAATTATTAAATTTGTTGATTTAATTAATGGGTTAAATTATCCCTATGATGATAACGGACATGGAACATGTATTGCTGGAATAATTTCTGGAAACGGTAATAATTCTAATGGAACATATAGGGGAATAGCTACTAACTCCAACATAATATCTTATAAGGCCTTTGATAAAACTGGAAAGGGGTATATTTCAGATATACTTTACTCCATAGATATGATAATAAATGAAGCTGAAAAAACTAATACAAAGATTATATGTATGCCCTTTGAAATGCTAAATTATAATTCATTTTTACAGAAGTTATTCCATGAGATGGTTAGTAAAGCAATTACTCAAAATATAACATGCATTGTACCGAGCGGAAGCAATAAAAACTTAGATGGATCAATTACAGGAATTGCCCTTTGTAATGATTGTATAACTGTTTCAGGATATGATTCAACCTTTAAACCTATGCCTAGATCTTATACTTATTCCTCTGTAGGGCCCTATAAAAAATCAAATAAGCCTAATTTTTGTGCTGCTTGTGTTGATATTGTTTCTTTAAATTCAAATACAAACTATATTTCGGAAAGGAATGGAATAAAATTGTATCCGCCCAAACTTAACTCTTCTTACAAAACATTTACTGGAACTTCCTTAGCAGCAGCCTATGTAGCCGGAATATGTGCCCTAATTTATGAATATAATACAACCCTTACTCCAAGGGATATTCTATCTTTATTAGAATTATCCTGTGAAAAATTAGATATGCCTGATAATTGCCAGGGAAATGGCCGAATTAATATAAATAATATTTTTAAAACTGATAAATAATTTTCATAAGATAAAGATGATTCCTAAATATTATAGGAATCATCCTTTATTATTTTATCTAATTTTTATT
>JAAYOT010000134.1 GCA_012520205.1 Clostridiales bacterium | reverse complement strand
TTAAGACAGGATTAGCAAAAAATTTAAAGGTTATTTCACGTATATTACAAGGTATTGCCTGCTTAATTCTTATATTTTATTTATATAAATTTTGGAGTTTAAACTTTGATTTTACTGCATTATCAAATTATATTTTAAGTAGTTTTATAGCAAAATTACCAATAGTATATTCCATTATTAACTTTATTTCTTTGCTATTAACAGAAACAGTTGTGCCACCAGTATTCGATTTACTATACCTATCTGCCTTAATTGTTTTCAATTGTTTCTTATTTATTGTTCTTAATGTTGAATACTATGAAGAAATTGCAGAAAAGGTTTCTGTCAGAAATGAGAGAGTTAAACAATTAAAAAATACTAAAGTAGATTTTCATGCAGAAATGGAAAAGGAAATTAAAAAAGTTAATATAAATGGTAACTCTAAAGAAAGATGGGGAGTTCTATCTTTATATTGGAAAGCTTCTGTTATTAGAAAAAGAAAACAAACTCCAGTTAAAAAATATTTATTGTATTTACTCAATATTATAATTGGAGCTTTAGGTGCTTATCTAACACTAAAAGGAGAGCAACTATTATCAATAATTGGAATAAGCATTCTAATAGTTTATGCCTCCCTTGTTTCCTCTAATTTTTCTGAACTATCTAGAGAATTAAAAAATGTATATATATATCTTATTCCTGGAAAGCCAATTGCTAAAATTCTTTCTACAGTTTTAGACGAACTTTTAGTATTGTTAATTAGAGTGAGTATAATGCTTCTCCCTTCAATTGTTTTAGATACAAAATACTTACTTTTAGGAATAGGTTGCTATATTCTAACATTAGCATTTTCACTTGTAGTCAAGCTATTTAATTTGATTATGATACTCCTTTTGCCAAAGGATAGTGAAGTTGGGTTTGGATTCCTTTCAACTTTTATATTAATGATAGTTATAATGATTCCAGTTTCCGCCACCACAGCTGCCTATGTAATAAGTAATAATCCTTATTTAGCTTTTGGAGTATTAAGTATTATTATAGGAATTTATATAAGCTTACAAGTGTTATTATGTAATAAATTATTTGATCTTATAGAATATTGATAATTAATAGGAGGACATTATGTTAGAAGTCAAAAACTTATCTAAATCATTTAAGAAAAATAAAGCAATTGATAATATATCCTTTAAATTAAATACTGGAGAAATAGCTATACTATGCGGTCCTAATGGTGCTGGTAAAACAACAACCTTAAAATGTATCCTTTCCCTACTGAGAAAGGATTCAGGAGATATTTTAATAGATGGAAAATCAACTAAAGATAGAACTGTAAGGGAAACCCTAGCCTATATTCCTGAAACTCCTGACTTATATAATTTACTAACAGTATGGGAACACTTTAAATTTATAGCATTGGCCTATAAAATCAAAAATTGGACAAGCAAAGCTGAAGAATTAATGAATATTTTCAACTTATCTGATAGAAAAAATTCCCTTGCTAAGGATTTATCTAAAGGTATGAAACAAAAGGTCTCAATTATAATGGCCCTAATTCACGATCCAGATATAATCTTGATTGATGAGCCTTTTGTGGGCTTAGATCCAAATGGAATAAAGGAATTTAGAGAAATACTAGGCAAAATAAAGTCCCTTGGAAAAACAATATTAGTTAGTACTCATATTTTAGCTTCAATGGAAGAAGTTAGTGATACTATGATATTAATGAAGGAAGGCAGAATAGTAGAGTCAGGAAGTAAGAAATACTTAAGAGAAAAATATAATGAGTCAAGTATGGAAGATTTATTCTTTAAAATAATTGAAAATGCTTGATTCAGTATGGAGTAGAAATCAGTTTTCAGTTTTCAGGTTTCAGGTTTCAGCTTCGGCAGTGTGAAGTTTGGAGTGTGGAGCGAAATTCAGTTATCAGATTTCAAGTTTCAAGTAATATTCTATTAAGTTGCGAAGATAAATGGGATATGTTCCATAAGCATATCCCATTTATCGTAGCCTTTTTATTTATCACTTTTTAATGTACAATCATTGTACATTCTACATTAATTCTGGTGCTTGTATCTTGAATCATAATTTATTGCTAAGAATAAAACTATTAATGCTACTGCAGTAAGCAGTACTAAGGATTGTATATATGGCATAAAATTATAACTTCCCTTTTGCCAAAAGTCAATAAAATCACCGCATATATAAGTTATTGGAAGTAAATAAGCTACTTTCATTAATGGTTCTGGGAAATCTTTTGCTTGTACTCCAAACATTCCACTTAGTATCATTATTCCAAAGTAAAGGATCATTGTTGTAGCATAGGTTGGACCAAACTTCTTAAAAAATAAGGAGATTCCATGGGCCAATACAAAAAATATTATAGCAAGAAGATATAAAGAGCCTATTAAAATCAATGCTGAACTTAAGGAAGGCACTTGTATTTTTAATGCTAGAAAAGATGCAATTACATAAACAGTTAAAGCCATTGTCATAAAAATTGAATAGGCTATTATCTTGGATATAATTAGATCTTTTTCTCTATATCCAAATAATCTAAAACGAAGAGGAATTCTCTTTTCAAGTTCTTGTGAAAATGTTGCTGAATAGGATACAAATACAGTAGCTAGGGGAATCATTAAGCTATTGCTTATAAAAACATTAGTCATTATAAGTTCTCTAAATTCCTCTGAAGCTTTTGAATCAACTATATTTCCTAAAAAAATGGACATCAGTATTGGAAAAATAACTCCAAATACTAGCGTAAATATATTTCCTGCCAAATTCCTAAACTCATATTTAACTAAATTATATCTATATTACCACTACCATATTTATAATTTTTCTTATTATAAAGTTTCTTATGTTTAATGGATTTAAAGTCTTAATGGAATTTCAACATTTTGGTTGGTTAAAATTTATTTTTCAACATATTTATTACTTTTTTGTAATTTTACTTGTAACACTTACCATAGTATTTGCTCAAAAAGCTGGAGAACTATGGTTTAATAATAAAATTCCTTGGGGAGCTATTTTCATTGGTCTAACATGGGGGCTATTTCATGCATTTACCCAGGGAAACTTATTAGTGGGATTATACGGGTGCTTACTTGGTTTTCTGTTCGGAACTGTATATCTTTTAGTAAAGAAAAATATCTATGTTGCTTATTGGCTAATCCTGTTGATGTTTATATTGTAAAAAAGCTTGAAGTCCTAAAACCTCAAGCTTTTCTACTATAACTGAAATCTGAAACTTGAAAACTGAAAACTGAATTTAGATTTTATTTCTCTCATTTTTCTTCTTAAGCAGCATATCAGTGTTTAAAGCATTTTTCTCAGGCGTTGATTTTTTCTTTGTCTTTTTCCTCTTAACAGCCTTCTTTTCTTCTTTTACCTTTTTACTGTCTTTTTCTTTAACTTCTTCTGTTACAAGAACCTTATCCTTAAGAGAGTTTTCCTTTTTAGTTTCATTTTTCTTTTCTGATTTTTCTTTTCTATTTTCTAATTTAACCTTTTCTTTTGCCTTTTTATTTTCTTTTATTTTAAGTTCTTTATTTTGCTCTTTTTTCTCTTTAAGCTTTTTAAATAATATTCCAATATCTAAGTTTAGTCTTCTATAAACTATATCTAACATAAATAAGAATAGGGCTATTAATAATAATGGAGTTGTTAAGTTTATATTCTTATAATGTTTTTCTAACTTTCCTGTAAAGACTTCTTCTGGTGATTTTATAAAGGATCCATTTGTATCTTTTACTACTGCATCTAATTTATCTCCACTTAAGTTAAACTTATATTCATCTGAATACTGCATTGCAAAGCCGCCTTTATAATTGCTTGTTACTTCTCCATTAAGCTCTTCCCTTATATTGAAGTTATAAAAACCTAAGGACTCTAAAGGTATTTCTGCAGAGTATTTTCCTGGTTCAACTTGGGTTAATTCAAATTCTCCCTCTTCTCCATTTTCACCATTATAAACTCCTGTAACTCTTCCTTCTTTATCTATATTATCATTATAAAATTCTACTACAGCATTATTACCTTCTTGGAATATATTTAAGGTACCTTCCCCATCATATTTAGGAATTGTATAATAAACCATATTTTTTATAAGCTGAGGACCATATTCCCAAGTTAAATAATTTCTGCTCCATTGTCCGTTTATATCGGAAGTAAAGCTTACTGTTCTTCCTATACCATGTTCCATAGCAGCTAAAATTGGCTCACCATGGTTAGAACTTAAAATTTCCACAGCATTTTCTTTGATGGAAGTTCCTATATAGCCAAGCAGACTTGGTATTCCCTCTGAAGTTTTAACTCCTGATAATATTTCATGGGCACTTAGCATTTTAGGAGTAAATTCTTCATTTATTATATAAGTTCCAGCTGATAATAAAACTTCCTTTGCAAATATTCTTGGAATGTCAGTATAAATATCTGTATAATAGCTTCTTCCTTTTCCAATTGAAGATAAGCTATTTAGAAGTTCTGCATTTGCTCCTTCTCCAACTGCTACCGTTGATAAGGTAATATTATTACTATTGAACTTATTTAATAAATCATGATAATTATCTAAGCTATAGCCATCTTGCCCGTCTGTTAATAATATTGTGTGTTTTATCTTGGCAGAACTTTGACTTTGAATATTATACCC
>JAAYOT010000133.1 GCA_012520205.1 Clostridiales bacterium | reverse complement strand
GCTAGAAGAAATAATAAGGAATAATGAAAATAGAAATATTTTAGTTAATCTAACTGGTGGAAGTAAAGTAAATTCATTAATTTTATCAAATATATGTGCAAATAAGGGTGTAAGATCAATTTATATGAATATAAAAGAGAAAATTTTATATATCATAGATAAAAATATAAGGGTTATGAAGGAAGAATATGAAGATTTAGAATTAAGCAGTCTTTTAAGTGCTTCAGGTAAGGAAATTGTTTATGATTCAGGTGAATTGTTTAGCAATAAAAACTTAAAATATATAACTAAGAAAATATATACAAACTTAGAATTATGGCATAAGTATAAGCAAAGACTTTATGATGTTAATGTATTTATACATAATGAAGAAGATAGCAATAAAATGATAATAAAAACAAAATTATTAAATAAGGATGAAAAAAGTATTTTAGATAAAATTCTTCTAAAACTAAAGGAAATTCAGGAAATAGACTTTAGAAATATTGATGAAAATGATATAGAGGTTAAGTTTAATAATGACTATTTAAAGCCTTTTATATTTAAAATTGGAACTTGGTTAGAATTTGCCACAAAAACAATAATTAGCGAAATTGAAGAAATAGATGAAGTAAAAAGTGGTGTAGTATTTCTCTGGAATCATTCAAATTCAAATATAAAGAATGAAGTAGATGTGGTATTGGTAAAAGATTCAGTGGTAACCTGTATATCCTGTAAGGATAGTGATAAGTACAATGAAGATGCCTTAAATGAATTAAAGGTATATGCATCTAAGGTAGGAGGGAAGGACGCAAATAAAATTTTAGTTGCAACTAAGGAACCTATTAAAAATACCGTAAGAGAAAGAGCCAGGGAAATGAATATAAACTTAGTAATATTTGACGGAAATGAAGAAAGGTTTAAAAAGGAAATAAAAAAGCTAATATGCAAAAATAATGATAAGTAGTTATTTTCAAAAAATGAAAATGGTTACCTATCTCCTCCTATATAATTAAAGTATAGAGATTATTTTATGGGGGGATAAGTATGAGTAAAAAACCGTTAAAAATAGTTACTATAGGTGGAGGTTCAAGCTATACACCAGAGCTTGTAGAAGGGTTAATAAAAAGATATGATGAAATGCCTGTAAGTGACTATTGGCTAGTTGATATTGAAGAGGGAAGAGAGAAACTTGAAATAGTAGGTGCACTAGCAAAAAGAATGGTAGAAAAAGCAGGTGTGCCTATGAAGATTCACTTAACTTTAGATAGGAGAGAAGCATTAAAGGATGCTGATTTTGTTACTACACAGTTAAGGGTTGGCTTATTAGATGCTAGGGTTAAAGATGAGCGAATACCGCTAAGTTATGGATTTTTAGGGCAGGAAACAAATGGTGCAGGGGGATTATTCAAGGCTTTAAGAACAGTTCCTGTAATTTTAGATATTGCTAAGGATATTAGTGAATTATGTCCAGATGCATGGCTTATAAACTTTACAAATCCAGCAGGAATAGTTACAGAGGCCCTACTAAGATATGGAGTTCATAAGAAGGTAGTAGGAGTTTGTAATGTTCCAATAGGAATGGAGTTTGGCTTTGCAGATGTTCTTGGAGTTGAAAAAGAAAGGGTAACAGTTGATTTTGCAGGGTTAAATCATATGGTTTATGCAGAAAAAGTATATTTAGATGGAAAGGATGTTACATCCAAGGTCATAGATTTATTAATAAATAATAGCTCGAAGTCACAAACAATGGCTAATATTGCAGCTCTTGACTGGGATCCAGCTACCATAAAGGCATTTGGAGTGCTTCCTTGCCCATACCATAGGTATTATTATAAAAAACAAGAAATGCTAAATCATGAATTAGAAGAATTCAAAAGAGGAAAAACAAGGGCAGAAGTTGTTAAAGAAGTTGAAAAAAGCTTATTTGAGCTTTATAAAAATATAGAATTAAAAGACAAGCCAGAGGAATTATCTAAACGTGGTGGTGCCCACTATTCAGATGTTGCTTGTAATGTTATAAATGGTATATATAATGATAAAAATACCATTATAGCAGTAAATACTAAAAATAATGGAACCTTAAAACAATTTGATAATGACTCAGCTATTGAAGTGAGTTGCTATGTAGGTAAAAATGGGCCTGTACCAGTAGAAACAGTTACTGACCTGCCTATATTTGCCCAAGGTTTAGCAGGACAAATAAAGGCCTTTGAAAGACTTGCAGCAGAGGCAGCATACACTGGAGACTATAATACAGCATTAACAGCCATGGTAACAAATCCATTAGTGGCAGATGATAAAAAGGGAAGAAAGCTGTTAAATGAGATGTTATTAGCTCATAAGGACTATTTGCCACAATTTAAGAAGGTTATAGATGTATTAGAAAAGGTTGAAAGAGGAGAGTTTTAGGCAATTCAAAATGCAAAATGCACAATTGAGGATGATTTTTAGCTTTGCTAAAAATCTGAGAATATAAGTTTAATAAGGGACAGCTTGTGGCAGTCCCTTATTTTTTTATAATTTAGCTTGGCTAAATTATTTCTGAAATTGTTAATTGTTATAAATGTTCCCGTACCTTACGTAAATATATTCAATAAGAAAGCTTAGGTCATACCTATGGCTCTGAGGATATTCATTAGGATTATCTCTTGGAGGTAGATAGATTATATAGTCACTTCTTTTTTCGTATTCTGGCTTCTTACTTTCTGTAATAACAACCAATGAAGCTGGACTTTTCTCAATTTTTTTCCATAGTCTTTCATGGTATATAGGGAACCTGCCTGTTGGAGAAATTAGAATAGCTAAGGAATTTTCATTTAAACTATCTGCTAAGTTTTCTTGGTCTTGAACGTCAATAGCATGAAAAATTAGTTTAGAAATATTCGCTAGTTTTCTTTGAAGATCCTGAGCCATTAATTGTGAAAATTGAGTTCCAAATATGCAAACATTATTTTTTGAATATATAAGTTCTATTACCCTATCAACAATTTTTAAGTTAAGGGAATTTTTAAAGTTATTTATTTCAGTAACTATCTCTGAAGACATATTTTCCAATATGTTTTCTCTTGAAGCTTTATAATTACTTGTATTACTTTTTATTAATTCTTCATTAATGTTAATATTTATTTTTATATTTTTCTTAAATTCCATTAAGCTGGAATAACCAAGTTTATGACAAAACCTTGTTATAGCAGCTGGAGAAGTATAACAAAGTTCAGCTAACTTATTTATGGACATATCAGGAATTAACCGTATGTTTCTTAACATGTTAATTGCAATATTATAATTAATGTCATTTTCCTTACTGCTATTTAAAAATAATAATAATCTATAAATTAAATCACCCATAAATAATACTCCTAATTAATATTTTTTCTACCTATTGGAGAACCCATTAATACCTTACATTCAAAACCCTTATTTGTTTCTTCAATTATATCTTCATCAATTTTTACAGTGCCCTTTTTAAAGAATAATATAGTAGTGGAACCACCAAATTTAAAATATCCCTTTTCATCTCCCTTCTCAACTTTAGTGTTAGGCTTATAAGTTTGTATTATTGATCCAACACAAGTAGCCCCAACCTCAATATGAAGCACATCACCAAAGTTTTCAGATTTAAATATTGACCATTCTCTTTTGTTTTGACAATATAGTTTAGGAATTCTTTCAACAGCTATAGGATTAACTGAATAATAATTTCCCTTAATAAAGTGATTTTCTAAAGGAATACCTCTGTCTATAAAGTGAAACCTATGATAATCTGTTGGACATAATCTTAAAATTAAGCAGGTTCCCCCTTCATACTCTTCAGCTATTTTATCATTAGTTATAAGTTCAGATAACTTATAATGAATTCCCTTTACTTGAATTAACCTATCTACAGATATATTTTCATATGCAAATAAGCGGCCATCTCCCGGCGAAATTAATAAATTACTATCATTAGTTATAGGTCTTGCTTCTTTTCTTAATTCTCTTATAAAAAAGTCATTAAAGCTTTTAAAATCCTTTTCTGTTTTTAATAAATAATTAGTATCTATACTAAATTCCTTAATAAACTCAGATATTTTTCTTTTGCTAAACTTAGAATCACAATAGGATCCATAAAGCTTAGAAAAAAGCTTCTTCTTAATAAAAAGTTCAGTTAGGGATTTTCCTATTGGTGATTCATAACACCACTTTAAATACTTATCTCCTGCTACCTTTTCTATTTCGTATTTACCTTCTTGCCTATTATAAACTTGTATCATAAGTTACCTCGAATAAAATTATTTTATAGTATTATATTAACATAAAATCAAAAAAATTTATTATCATAGCAACTAAATGGTTTCTAATAAAAATAAAAAAATAATAAGAATATGACTATGGTGTGCAATTTTGTGGTTATAAAATACAAAATTTTACTGGGAAATATTAAACTAAATCGAAAATGCCATGAATTTACTATAAATTTAGGTTGTCCGATTGCTGAATTTGTCGTAAAATCATATGTGGAGAAAAGCGCGTGAATAAAAATAATTTTGGAATAATGATTATTGAGAGTTGTACGCATAGTAATTATCATAGCACTTGTAGGGGGAGTTTAAATGAAAAATATAACTATAAATGGCATTAATATAACAGTAGATAATGATTCAAACCTAATGAAGGTTGCTAAGGATAACGGAATAGATATTCCAGCACTTTGCTTTTTAGATGATTGTAGTAACGTTGGACAATGTGGTGTTTGTTTAGTAGAAATTGAAGGATATGATGAATTTCAAAAGGCTTGTTGTATAAAACCAGAAGATGGAATGGTTATTAATACAAATACAGAAAGAGTTCAAGAGCAAGTTAAATCAAGAGTTTCTGAACTTTTAGATAAGCATGAATTCAAGTGTGGACCATGTAGCAGAAGAGAAAACTGTGAGTTTTTAAAGCTAGTAATTAAAACTAAAGCAAGAGCATCAAAGCCCTTTATAGTACAAGATAAATCAGAATATGTGGATGATAGAAGTGCGTCTATAGTAATTGATAGAACAAAATGTGTAAAGTGTGGTAGATGCGTTGCTGCTTGTAAGACTAAAACTACTACAGAAATAATTAAGTTTATAGATGTAGATGGAGAAAAAATCATTGGAACAGATAACTTAAAGTGCTTTGATGAAACAAATTGTTTACTATGTGGACAATGTGTAATTGCATGTCCTGTTGCTGCCTTACAAGAAAAATCACATATTGATAGAGTTAAGGAAGCTTTAGAAGATGAAGAAAAGCATGTAATTGTAGCTATAGCACCATCTGTAAGAACAGCAATGGGTGAAGCCTTTAAAATGGGATATGGGGTTGACGTAACAGGTAAACTTTATACTGCCCTAAGAATGCTTGGATTTAACAAAGTATTTGATATAAACTTTGGAGCAGATATGACAATAATGGAAGAAGCTACAGAGCTTGTACAAAGAATTAAAAAGGGTGGACCATTCCCAATGTTCACTTCATGTTGCCCAGGTTGGGTAAGACAAGTTGAGAATTACTTCCCAGAAATGCTAGGAAACTTATCAACTGCTAAGTCACCTCAACAAATATTTGGTACTGCAAGTAAGACTTATTATCCAGCAGTAGAAGGATTAGATCCTAAAAATGTATTTACAGTAACAGTAATGCCTTGTACAGCTAAAAAGCATGAAGCTGACAGACCAGAAATGGAATTTGAAGGTTTAAGAAATATAGATGCGGTAATTACAACAAGAGAATTAGCTAAAATGATAAAAGATGCAAAAATTAAATTTGCTGAATTAGAAGATGGTGAAGTTGATCCAGCAATGGGAGAATACTCTGGTGCAGGTGCTATCTTTGGTGCAACTGGTGGAGTTATGGAAGCAGCTTTAAGATCAGCTAAAGACTTCGTAGAGGGAGAATTCTTAGATAAAATTGATTATGAAGAAGTAAGAGGTCTTGATGGAATAAAAGAAGCTACTGTTGAAATTGGTGGAGAAAACTATAATATTGCTGTTATAAATGGATCAGCAAACCTATTTAACTTTATGAATAGTGGTAAACTTAATGAAAAACAATATCACTTTATAGAAGTAATGGCATGTAACGGTGGATGTGTAAACGGTGGTGGACAACCACACGTAAATGCAACAGATAGAATGAATATAGATATAAGAAAAGTAAGAGCATCAGTTTTATATAATCAAGATAAAAATATGCTTAAGAAGAGAAAATCTCATGAAAATGGTGCATTACTAAAAATGTACGAGACTTATATGGGTAAACCAGGAGAAGGAAAAGCTCATGAGTTATTACACTTTAAATATACTAAATAAGCTAATTTATTGCACAGCAATTTCAGGTTTTAATAGGTAAAAGGTAATAGATAATAGGTTAGGAAGATTTTCAGTGGTATGAAAATAAGAAATATAATAGGAACTGCTACAGTTTTTGTAGCAGTTCTTTTTGTATAAAACAAAATAAATTTTATATTTGAAGGTAAATTCAAAAAAATGGTAAAATATACTTGTTTAGAGTATTAACAGAATATATATAATGGTTACAATTATAAAATTTTAATAAGTTAAAAATAATTTCATAATTTAATTTATATAATGAAATATAAGGGATTTGTAAAATTATTTTCTTATGGGAGGTGCTTTATGAGTAAATTTAGCGTCATTGAAAGTGTGAAAAGTATATATGGCAATTTAAAGGGGTCTGAACAAAGAGTAGCGGAGTATATAATAAAAAATGGAAAAGAGATAATAGAATTTTCTATAACAGAGTTAGCGGAAAAATGTAATTGCGCAGAAGCAACTATTTTTAGGGTATGTAAAAAGATGGGGTGTAAGGGGTACCAGGAATTTAAAATACGTATAGCTCAGGAACTTATAGATCCTATTGAAAATATTCATGAAGATATAAAGGACCATGATAATGCAGTTATAATAATGGAAAAGGTGTTTAAATCTACAATGGTTTCCCTTCAAGAGACCTTAAAGAAGAACAATGGAAAAACTATGGAGAAGGCAGTAGAATTACTTGCAAATGCAAGTAGAATTAGCTTTTTTGGCATGGGGGGCTCTGGAGCCTTAGCCATGGATGCATGGCATAAATTCATTAGGACAGGCATAACATGTCAGTATCAATGTGATTCACATCTACAAGTAATGGCAGCTTCAATGGCTAATGATGAAGATGTTATCGTAGCTATATCTAATACAGGAAGTAATAAGGAGCTTATAGAAAATGTAGCCCTTGCAAAGAAAAATGGAGCCAAGGTAATTACTATATGTGCAATATCAAAATCTCCTCTTACAAAATTAGCAGACGTTAAACTTATTTCTTATGGTCAGCAGCAAAAGTATAAAAATGAAGCTGCAGAATCTAGGATATCAGTATTAACTTTAATGGACTGCCTATTTATTCAAGTTTGTCTAAAGAGAAAAGAAAGCTATTATGATAGTATAGAAAAAGTAAGAAATGCTATAGCCTTAAAGAGGGTATAAAACTAAATTTATAATAATAAAAGTGCGAATGTAAAAATAAAACGCACTTTTTTATTTACTTTTTTTGCTTCTTAAATGTAAAAAAATTTTCGTAATTTTATAAAAAAGAGAATATTAATTAAAAAGTGAAAATATATTTATATCAAGATATAAGAGTAACTAGGTGGAAGGTAATTTCTCCTAATCTGTGAGCCAAGCTCTGATAATTGCGGTTTGGATTGGACTTGTAATGTCTAGATCATTTTTTGGTGGTGCAACAACAACTCTTAGATTTACTCCTATGATTACAGGTCTTGTATGTGGAATTGTTATGGGAGATGTTAAAACAGCAATGGAAGTTTCAGCAGCCATCCAGCTAATTTATATGGGTGTATTTTCTTGCAGGAAATTTTAGATAAGGTACTTTCAGGTTTATTACCTTTATGCGTAGTTTCAGGAGTATATTTCTACTTTGTTAAGAAGGGTATGAAGGTTACAAGGGCACTTGTAGGTTTAACAGTAATTTTAGGTGTACTAGCTGCTATAGGTATTTTATAAAATATAAATAAAGGCTCCTTATAAATATTATAAAGAGCCTTTTCTAAAAAATAATTAAAAAATAAGGAGCTGTATATATGGGTAAAGTATCATTGGCAAGAGTAGATGAAAGATTAATACATGGACAAGTAATGACTAATTTATCTAAAAAATCAGGAGCTAATTCTATATTTATTGTAGATGATGTTGTGGCAAAGGATCCCTTTATGACAAGTATTTTTAAAAGTGCAGGAAGTCGAACAGGACTTAAGGTCAGAATTTTAACTCTATCAGAAGCTATTAAAGATTGGAATGAAAATAAGTTTGATAATTATAGCTGCATACTTTTAACTAGGACAATAGCTACCATGTATGAATTAATTAATTAAGGGTGGATGTGCTATAGAAGAACTAAACTTAGGTGGAATAGCTAAAAAGCCAGGAACAAGATCTATTATTAATGCTGTTGCTATTACAGCTGATGAATGTTCAAAGTTAGTAGAATTAAGAGATAAGTATGGAGTTAAGAATATATATTTCCAAAGCATTCCGTCTAGTAAAGCTATTGATTTAAAAGATGCGGAAAAGAAATTTTAATTTTTGAAGGAAGGGGGCAGTTTAATGGTTGGAGTTATTATAGTTACCCATGGAGAAATGGCAAAGGGAATTGAATCAAGCATTGAATTAATTATTGGGAAGCAAAAACAATTTGCAACAATTGGATTATATGAAGGTGAAAATTTCGAAGAATTTAAATTGAAAATTAAAAAAACAGTTGAAGAATTAGATACAGGTAAGGGCGTAATAGCATTGGTAGATTTATTTGGAGCATCCCCATATAATGCCGTTGCTTATAATATGACCAGTTTTCAAGAAAATAATATTCCCCTTCGTTTAGTAACAGGAGTAAATCTTCCTATGGTCATAGAAATCTTAATGGCAAGAGAAGCAGTAAGCAGCTCCCATGAACTATATCCTACTGCCCTAAGTTCAGGAAAAGAGGGAATTAAGGAAGCTCTAGAGGAGTTAGGATTATAAGTAGGTATTAGATTAGAATCTCATTGTGCTGCATCAAGTATTGGTGCAGTAGATAAAATGGGGATTATGGCTAGTGAAAATATTATAGAAGGATTAAATAAAAGAGGCTTAATTTAAATGCTTTTGAGAAAGCAGAGATAATTAAAAATTATAAGATAGGATAGGTAATAAGATGAAATATAAGGATTGGATTATTCGCTATGGCGCAGTAACAAGAAAAAGATTTACCAAGAAGCAAAAATTAAGATTCTTGACGGGAATTAGTCAAGAATTTTCTAATATGGGTTATGCTGTTGATGTTAAAGAAGCAAAACTGGGAAGAAACAGTAACTACAATTTATATATAGGGGATATTGATAAGGCTAAGTATATTGTGGCTGCTAATTATGATACGCCACCTTCAACCTTTGGTCTACTTCCGTATAAGTTATTTGATGAAAATAATAGGAAAACTTCAATGATTATATCAAGTTTTTTACCAACCTTGCTGCTTATGATAATTGGAAGTTTATTTATATTAAAGTTTGCAGGACCTACCTGGTCAGACAAAGCTTTTTCAATGTTAGATGTGATATACACATTTATTCTTTCTTGTATATTTCTAATTATGTATCATGTTAAAGATGGAATTGGACATCAAAGAAACTTTATTAGAAATACATCTAGCATAATAGCCTTGTTAGATTTTGCATCTTCCCTCCCAGCTAATCAAAGAAGAAGAGTTACCTTTGTTCTTACTGATTATGGATGTACTAATTGTGCGGGAGATAAGTTATTAACAGAAAGGGTAGGCAATAAAAGCAATATAATACATCTGGATTCTATTGGAAGCAGCGACCCTTTATATTTATTTTATCCACATAGTTTTTCTAATAAGATTGATACTATAAAAGAGGTTGAAGAAAATTATGATATTACTTTATTTGATTTTAATAAATTGAGCAAAAGGTTAACCCTTTATCAGAAAAATGAATTTTATATAGCTTCTGCTTCAAAAGAAGGAGATAGTTTCTGCTTACGTAAGGATAAAAACATGGAAAGTTACCTTAGTATAGATAATTTAAAAAGGACAGTTAAATGTCTCCAGACATTAACCTGCCTAAACAAAATTTAACAATGAGGTGATAGTAATGGTTAAGTCAAAAATCGGAGTTATTGGAATGGCAGTTATGGGGAGAAGCCTTGCCCTTAATATGGCTGATCATGGATATAAGGTTTCAGTATATAATATTTCAAAAGTAAATACTGAGGAAGCGATTTCTCAAGATATAACAGGTAATTTAAAAGGAACTTATACATTAGAGGAATTTATCAATAGTCTTGAAAGACCAAGAAATATTCTCCTTATGATAAAATCGGGTCAGCCAGTAGATGAAATAATAGAGAGGCTCCTTCCACTATTAGATAAAGATGATCTAATTATTGATGGAGGAAATTCTTATTTTAAGGATACTATTAGGAGGGCAAAATACCTAGAAGAAAAGGGAATACATTTTTTTGGAATGGGTGTATCTGGCGGTGAAGAGGGAGCACGTTATGGCCCTGCAATAATGCCTGGTGGAAATAAGGATTCCTATGAGAGAGTAAGAAAAATCCTTGAGGATATTTCAGCGAAGGCTAAGGATGGGGAACCTTGTTGTAAATATACTTCTAAAGATGGGGCAGGCCATTATGTAAAGATGGTCCATAATGGTATTGAATATGCCGACATGCAAATAATAGCTGAAGGTTATAGCATTATGAAAAATGTTCTTAATATGTCCAATGAGGAAATGGCAGATGTATTTGAAGAATATAATAAGGGAACATTAGATTCTTACTTAATTCAAATAACAAGGTATGTCCTTTTAGAAAAGGATGATATGGGAGAGGGATACCTAGTTGATAAGATATTAGATGAGGCTCAGCAAAAGGGTACAGGGAAGTGGACTAATTTAGAAGCTATGGATCTGGGAGTTAATGCTTCTATTTTACAGGCAGGTTTAAATGGCCGTATAATTTCTTCAATCTTAGATGAAAGAAAAAAAGCATCTAAGATACTATTATATAATCCAGTTAACATAGAATTTGATAAGGAAGAAATATTAAAAGATTTAGAAAATGCTCTTTTAGCAAGTAAAATAATGGCTTATGCTCAAGGTTTTGCATTATTAAAAGAAGCAGCTTATGTATATGAATGGGAATTTAATTATAAGGAAATTGCATCTATTTTTCGTGAAGGTTGTATAATTCGTTCTCAGCTGTTATATAAGATAATGGATGAGTTCGAAAAAAATAATGATTTAAATAACTTAATGCTTGGTGAATACTTTGCTAAAACTTTAAATAAAACAACACCAGGTTTACGAAAAATAATAAAACTAGCAATAGATAAAGGAATTGCTGTTCCTGCCCTTATGGAATCACTGGCTTATTTTGATGGTTATCCCACAGAAAAATCCCCTGCAAATTTAATTCAAGGCCAAAGGGATTATTTTGGGGCCCATACCTATAAAAGAATAGATTGCGAAGGGGTCTTCCATCATAATTGGATAAATAAATAGTAGGAAAATAAGAATTTGCAATGAGAATTGTGAATTCTTATTTTTTAATATATAAAGGCTTATGGAAATTTTTGTTTTTTGAAAATTTTTGATTTTAATTTGTGATATAATTATTAGTAAATGTATGAATGGAGGGGATCTTGTGAAGTATTTAGCCTCAGATTTAGATGGAACATTGCTACAGGAGGACCATACTATAAGGAAAGAGGATGTACAAGCTATTTTAAGGTTTAAGGAAGAGGGAAATAAGTTGATTATTTCTACAGGTAGGCCCTTAGAAGGTATAAAAAGAGCCTTTAAAAATTATCCGGAAATAGAATATGATTATGTAGTTGCTTGCAATGGATCAGTAGTATTAGATAAGAATGATAACATTATTTACAATAATTATATTAACCCTGAAACGGCTAAACTAATATTTAAGGATATTGTTGATGATAAAAATATGTTTATTCACTTTGAAAATGATGGTGAGGTTTACTCAATAGAAAGTGAAATAAAAGTAGAAAATGAAATTGGAATTATGTTTAGCAATATACTTCCAAAGGAAGTTGTATTAAAGGAAGATGGAAAGTATACAATGATTAGTGCAATGGCAATAGATGAAGATATAAATGCAGCAGAAGAAATGAAGAATAACTTGATTGAAAAATACGGACAAGATGTTGAAGCCTTTAGAAATCAAATCTTTGTTGATATAGCCCCAAAAAACTGCTCTAAGGGAATTGCATTAAAGAGCTTATCAGAAAAAATAGGAATCAATTTAGAAGATTTATATGTTATAGGAGATTCCTATAATGATATATCAATGTTTGAAATAACAGATAAAAGCTTTACCTTTACTTATGCAGAAGATGGGGTAAAGAAGCAGGCTAATAATATAGTTAATAGCGTGGCTGAGTGTATTAATAAGATACTTTAGTAAGTTAAAAGCTATAATTTCGTAATCGGCATTGTGAAAT
>JAAYOT010000132.1 GCA_012520205.1 Clostridiales bacterium | reverse complement strand
CTGGATATTTTTCATTAATATCTTCGTCATTTATAGTAAATTTAACTCCATAAGGAACATTAGCTTTAAGGGTAAAGGTATCTTCTTTGGTTTCATAAGCTATATTTTCACCATAAGAAATTCTCGGCATTGAAATTAGCATCGGCATGTCTACCCAGCGAAGTACATAATCATCAACTACCATGGAATTTCCACCTTGATTTTTAATTGTTAGCTTCATATTTGTATCTGTGGAACTATATGCCCAGTTACCAGCATCCTCAGTATCATTTTTTACTCTTGTATTACTTGTAAAGGCCTCTGTATCCCAGGAACCTCTTGTATATTTATATTCAATACTCTTACCTGCCATCATCTTAAATTTGTACTCAACAACATCTCTTGTAGTAGCTCCACTAGGTACACTTAACTTCCCTCCTGAAGCATTCCAACCGTTAAAATCACCTGCAATATAAATATCATCCGTTGCCGGTGTATAGCTTGGAATATGGAGTCTTAAAGTTACATCCACCATAACTAGGGTTGGTGTAACACTTTTTTCCTCTGACTCTGACCTATTATAATGATTATTAAAGGCAGCTATCTTATAAGTATAATTATTATCATTGTTTACAGTGAAATCTGTATATTTTGTTTCAGTTTTATCAACTACAGCTATTTTTACAAAGTCAGAATCTGCTTCTTTTCTATAGATTTCAAATCCTTCTACATTAACAAAGTCAGAAGTCCATTCTAGCTGAACCCTATTAGATTCTACTAATATATCTTTTAGAACCGGTGAATTTGGAAGATTTTCTCCATCATATACCATATTTGCAGTAAATTGATTTTCTTCAGATTCAACATAAGAATCTCCTAAATTTGTGGTTCCTTTTGCATAGTAATGGTATACTCCCTCTTCTGAAGGTTCAAAGGATGCATAATAAATTTTACTTCCACCCTCTCCATCTTCCTTGTACCTAAGTTTAACGCTACTTGCATTTTCCTTGCTTGTACCTTCCTTGTAGTACATTAATCTTCCTTCAAAATTTGGAACATCCTTTCCTAAATATTCTTCATCATCTGTTAATCCTGGTATAAGAACTTCAACTAAAATTTCTTCAGTATTAATTCCTACTCCTATGGTTAAATCAGAAATACTGCTTGGTTTATTTATTGATTTAATTTTAAAGGTTGGCAATGCAGTAGTTGAATCACTAAATTCACTTTCCCCTCCATCTTTAACTGCTGTAACATAGTAATAATATCTTGTTCCATCTACTACAGTTTCATCAATAAAAGTATTTTCTAAGCTTTCCCCGATTTTCTCTGCAGCTTGCCCTTCTAAATTAGTTCTGTAAATATTATATTTCTCAGCCCCTTGAACCGAAGTCCAAGTAAGGGTTACTTTCCCCTGCTCAGCTTCTGATTTTAAATCTGTTACTCTTTCAACATTGATAATATTATTAGTAGAAACCATCATATAGCCTGTTTGAGCAGGAATAGTTATTGCTATTTTTCCATTTTCAACTTTTGCTGTTGCCTTACCATACAAGCCATCTACTAATTCCAGTCCATTTGGTAAGAAACCTGTAACATCAGCTTCTATGGTTTTTTCCTCAGTAGCTTGGTTAATAATTAATAGTCCACCCTTTTCATTGCTCTTTCTTGCATAAGCTATAACATTATTATCACAATAAGCTGAATGGATATCACCAGTTGCAAATATATCTAAGTTATCATTTCTAACCTTTGAAGCTCTTTGGTAAAGATCAAATAATTCTTGATATCTGCCATTTCCTGAATAGGATCCATTATTTTCACTTATTCTATTCCAAGGAAAGCTTCTTCTTGAATCTGGATCTTTAGTTCCTGTAACTCCTACCTCATCTCCATAATATATTGTTGGGGCTCCTGGATATCCTAGCTGGAATATTGCAGTTAAGCCTTGTAATTTTAATGCATTATCTGAAGCCTCTGGTGCTATTTTAGTATTTTCCTCTTCCCAAGTTGGATTATCTATTTTTGTAATATTTCTTACTGTGTCATGAGAATCTACTAGGTTAAGCATTACCTGCCATGCTTCTTTAGGATAATTTTCTCTTATAACTTCTAAGGCCTCATTAAAGTTCCTTGCATTTCCGCTGATTATATAATTTTGAAGGGCTGCTCTAAATTGATAATTCATTACAGAATCAAATTGATCTCCTAATAAATAATGAGTTGCAACTCCCCATTCTTCTCCTAAAATAATAGGATCATCTATAATATTTCCATTAGCATCTCTTCTTCCTGCAGCTGATTTAACTGCCTCTCTAAATTTTTGCCATGTGGAAGTAGATACATCTGGTGCAACATCAAGTCTCCATCCACTTGATCCCATCCATAACCACCTTTGGGAATTTGCATATTGCATTTGCTCCTGAGCTTCTCCATCACTTAAACCTGTTAAGTCATAACCAATTACATTATTTCTATAGTCAACATTATTCCATTCATGTTGTCCCTCTATAGCTAGCTCATCACCTACTTCTGGGGATTTTGCATCTATTACTGGTAAAGAATCATATCCCCACCATCCTTCATACTTATAATGTTCAACACCATCAGTTACTGTTTTAACATTTTCAACTGTAAACCAATTAACAAAAGCAAAATCTTCAGGATAGGAATAATTTTTTCCTGTTAAAGGATTTTTTAGGGATTGATAATATTTTATAACTTCTTTTTCTGCCTTTTCTTGGCTCATTCCTTCCTGGTTAACCTTATCCCATACCCTTTTCCAATATTCATAAGCTCCAATTTCAGGATATTTTTCATATCTATCAAAATAAATTGAATCATCACCAACATGATTAAATACACCATCTGCAATAATTCTTATATTTCTTTCTCTGGCTGCCTTGGCAAATGCTTGATATACTCTGTCTGATGCAGCCCTAGTTGCTGTATAGTTTATTCCGGATGTTGGATCTCCCTCTTCGTTATATATCACTTCTCCAAACATAGGATCTAGGGATTTATAATCTGTTGCATCATATTTATGGTTTGAAGCTGCCCAAGCAACAGGATTTAGATATATTGCAGTAACCCCTATTGATTGTAGATAATCTAATTTTTGTTCTATACCTTGAATATCCCCACCGTAAAACTCATTAGTCCAAACATTATCTGTTTTTGAGTCTGGATAGTAAGGTTTATTTTCAGGGGTCCCATGTCTAGGGTTTTCTGGATAGGCACGCCACTCTCCCCATACCATTGATTCATCAGGTTCATTTTCAACTCCGCCATCAAAATATTGAAGTGGATAATATTTTATTTCTCCATCCTCTCCAATATATCCGCGATATCCATCCACTAACTTAGCCCTATTATTATCTCTGTTACCATCATAAAATCTGTCTGGGAAGATTTGATATACCACTGCATTTTTCATCCAATCTGGAGTTTTGAAATCTTTATCATAAACGGTTAAATTATACTGTAAAACACCCTCATCTACAGCAACACCTGTACCGCCGCTTAATCCATCATCTCCATACTCTACCTTTGTTTTGCCATCAATTAGTATAAACTTATATCCCCAGATTCCAATTCCCTTAAAATCTTCCTTAGGAATTATAACTTCATAGTAATCTAAGTCTGAAATAGTAGTTGCCTTTCTCATTTCATAGCTTTTTGCCACTCCATTACCATCAGTTAATTCTACCTTAGCATATTGTACGTCATCCTTTGCTACTGCAATTCTAAGAGTTACATCTTCACTTTGCTCTTTTATTGCTCCAAAAGGTTTTTTATAGGTTATGCTTCTTGAATCGAACTTTATTGCATTTTTATCTATTAATCCATCATAATTTCCTTCTGCTGGCTTATAATTATGAGTTAGTTTTTTATTTTCTGCTGAATAATCTATAGTAAATACAACATCTGAAGGATCTAAAGTAACTAACTTTAAATTGTTACCATTATCTCCATAGCTTTCATCCCAATTAGGTCCAAAAGCTACTTTTAATTCATAGTTTCCTGTAGGAATATTTCTTTGAAGTTTATAAATTGTTCCATCAAAGTTATAATCCACAAAGATCTGCTTAGCTTCTTCTGGAGACCATTCACTTTCACCAAATACCTTTTGAATATCTCCAACTAACCTAGGCCATTTGTCTTTACTTAGTTTAGGTTGATAATATGCTAGGCCTTCCACTCCTTCTACATTAATTCTAGCTTCATTTAATTTTTCATTTACATAAAAATTGACAACAGACTTCTCTGCTAATTCAAGGGAAAAATTATTTCCATTATTGCTAAAGCCATCCCAAGTTCCATTTTTAACAATTTTAAATTCATGATTTCCTGCATCTAGAACTGTTGAATATTGATAAAAGCCCTCAACTAAATGTTTAAGCTTTGTATCTTCACTTGTATTATTCCAGCCTTGGAAGGAGCCTGCTATATACCAGCTGTTTTTTCCTCCTGGTTGAGCAACTAACTCCTCTGGCTTTAATATATTCTCATCCTCTTCTGGTATTTCAACCTCTAAATTTGGTTTAACATAATAAGTTGTATCATCTCCATTTTTATAGTAAACAGATAAATTTCCATTACAATCTAAATATGCTAAATCTACAAATTTATCTTGTCCATCCTTACTCCAATCAGCTTTTCTTACTATTAAGCCAATTTTTTTGTTTTCCTTTGTAATATTGCTAAAACTAACATCGGAAACCATTCCAAAATCAGTTTTTTCGGTAAATGAAGCTACTGTTTCTTCACTATCTTTTTGTCCATCAACAACCCAGTTCCATAATTCCCAACCTTCATAGGCATTATCTTCTCGATTATAGTTTACCCTTATATTGATTTTTTCAAAATCTTTGTATAAAGGTGCATATTCTATACTTTCTGGATTAGGGTTATTTATATCTAGTACACCTGCTTTAATAATAATTTCTGTTTCTCCTTTAGATAAATCGTACTCTATATCGCCTGTAGCTTTTGTTTCCCATTCACCTTTCTTAACTATAACCCCTAACTGCCCTTCTTTTGGAACCTCTAAAAGGGCATAAACTCCTTGTTCATCTTCATGGGTAAATTCAATAGATTTCCCAGTTTCATTAGTGTGCCAAATCCAAAGATTCCATCCTGCATAGTCGCCATCTTCTTTAAAAAATCTTACTTTTACTTTTTGATTTTCTAAAGTCTCTCCTTTGACAACTTTACTAGGAAGGGGCACTAAAGAGAAAATAAATAAAAATAAGATTAAAATACTTATTTTACTCTTATGCCTTAAAATGTTTTTTCCTTTCATAAACTCCCTCCTTCAAAATAATTAGAAACGTTTTCAAAGTTGATTAAAAAAATTATAGTCCCACCTTAATTTTAAGGTATCCCTATATTTATTTCCATATATTTTATATTTTTTGGATATTAGCACAAAATTATGATTTTCACAAATTTATGCTTATACAATCAATCCTTTATAAATATTACATTTCTATATAATTAATAGAAAATAAAAAACACTTAATAAATTAATAACTATATAATAATAGTATATTAATTTGAGAAAGGATATTTATGTATATAAAATCTACAAAAAACCAAAATAAAAAATTATCTATTACTGTCTACAATAATACTGCATTAATATATGAAAAAAGAAACTTAGGAAGAAGCAAATCTGACCTTACTATTGAATACTTTGATATTAGTAAATATATTATTGAAACATCCTTAATTGTTTCGGGTATTAACTATAATTTTCTAGACATAAACTATTTGTGCTGTACTAAAAATACAAAGAATGATAATAAAAATAATATTCCTGACCCTTGCTTAACTTGCGAAAGGTTAATACCTAATTCTATATTAATAAAAGGCAATAATTATAATTGTAGAGAAATAGAAGTTTATTATTTAACTGAAAATATTCGATGGTTAAGCAGCTATATAGTTATTTTAGAGGAAGAAACCCTAAAGATAAGATCTTGGTTTAATTTAACTAATAATTCAGGAATAGATTATTTAAATACTGATATTAAATTTGTGGCAGGGAATGTTAGACTACCCCAAGGTGGCCCTATAATTCCATATAAAAGTGCAGCACTTGATGCAAGCAGTATAGAAGTTGAAGAACTTAGGGATTATTATTCCTATACATTAGCAGATAAATATGATGTACTTAATAATACATTAAAAAAAATCAAGAACTTCTCTACTTATGATGTTTCCTACAGAAAAATTTATGATTTTGGATATAATAAAACTGTAGCTGATATTACTATAAAATTTCTAAATACTACCGAAAATAATCTAGGATTTACCCTTCCCTCTGGAGATGTCTTTGTTTATGAAAGCAATAATAATAGGCTTGAATTTCTTGGAGGAAATTCAATTGAAAACATAGGAGAAAACAGGGAAGTTTCATTAGTTATTGGGGAGGCCTTAGATGTAACAGCCAAAAGAAATATTCTTGAGAATATTAGATATAATGATTATACTCTAAAAAGAGTTCAATTTATAATTACCAATACTAGAGATGAGGATGTTTCCATTTCTATATCAGAAGCTATTTATAGTCCTTGGCAGATGGAAGACTCTACCGATAATTTCACCCTAGACCCTAATGGTAACCCAGTATTTAAAGGTATTGTTCCTGCTAATTCAGAGAGAGAAATAATTTTCTCCTACAGATACGATATAAACATTTAGCAGTTTGTAAGTAAGAATTCACAATAAAATAAGCTGTTGCAGATTGCAACAGCTTTCCATCTTTTCTAACTTTTAATAAAGTTAGACATTCTTTCTTCATTGTTGGTAGCTAATTACTAACTTATTAATAATAATGATTATACTTTAAATATATTTACTACTGACTCTAGCTTATCTGTACTTTCTTTTGCTTTACTTGCACTAACCAAGGCTTATGCTGATTTATTGCTTGCTTCTAAAACCTTGTCAGTTATGTTAGTTATTCCCCTGCTTCCCTCTAATGATGCCCTAGAAACTTCATTCATAATATCTGAAATTTCTTTAATAGAGGTAAGAAGCTGACTTGATATTTGGTCAAATTCCTTTACAATTTTATCTATCAATACTCCATCATTTCTATAAGTATCTGTTACTGCTAACATATTTGAAAATTCATCTTGTAGATCCTTATCCATGAATTTTACTAAATCCTCAGAGCTATTTATTAAGATGTTTACTGCAGACGAAATATCTTGCCCTGTTTCCTTAATTTTTATTACAGATTCCTTGGAAGCCTCCGCTAACTTTCTTATTTCTTCTGCTACTACTGCAAAACCTCTTCCTGCTTCGCCAGCCCTTGCTGCTTCAATTGAAGCATTTAAGGCTAAAAGGTTAGTTTGCTCTGTAATTTCTATTATTATTTCTGATAATTCATATATTTTGTTAATTACCTTAGTTTGTTCAATTGCAATAAGTGTTCCCTCATTTGCCTTGCTAGAAATTAGCTCTGCCCCTTTTTCTATAGATTTAATTGAACTTTCTATTTCCTGGGTTGATGCAGAAGTTTCTTCCATTACTGCAGTTATTTCTTCTGAAGTTGATGCTATGTTTTCAAGGCTAATATTTAAATCATAAATATTGTTATTTATATTATTTACCGACTCTTCTGTATTAAAAGACTCTACTTTGACACTTCCTATAAGATCTGCCAAAGACTTTTTAACATTATTAACATACTTTAATATAATACCTAATTCATCTTTTCTATTTAAAAGTCTTTTATCAATTTCGCCAGTAAAGTTCCCTGTTGAAATCAACTCCATCTCTGAAACTGCATACTTCAATGGACTTACTATATTCTTACTAATTGCCACTGCACATAGTCCCCCTATAATTAGCACAGCAGCCATTACAAGAAATAGTACATATATCAAATTATTCATTGCTTTTGCATTATCTACCTGCAAATTCCTTTCCGTATTTCAAGTAATTTTCATATTCCTTTGATTGAAACTCCTGATTATTATTTAAAATAATTTTATATAGACTGATTTCCATGCTTCTTTCAGTAATTATGGAATTATTTAAGCTAACCACTGAAGAAAGATTTTCATCATACATCTTTTCCATTCTTAAATCAGCCTGTTTAATTTGAAAGATTCCTAGTGCTCCAATTAATAACATCATAGCAGTTAATATTGAAGATAATAAAATTATTTTAAATTTTACATTTAAATTTTCCATTATTATGACCCTTTCTTATGATTATCATACAATTATCCTATAAATAACATATTTAGTCAAAATAAACTTATATTATTTTGCCAAAAAAGAAATATTTAGCATTTAAATGTAGTATTTTGAATTAAAAACAAAAAAAGTGTAAGATATTACCCCTTCCATAATATCTCACACTTTTTATATTTAATATTACTTTACTAATCATTATTATGTATGTATATAATTAATTTTACTAATCTATTATATTTAGCTCAATTAGAGTATCCTGCTCAATAGATTTCTTAACATCAATTACTCTTTGATTACTTGAACCCCTATACTTCAAACTAATATCTCTTTTATCAATCTCAAATCTTCCATCAATTAATACATCTGCTAATAATAAAATTTTTCTTTTTTTCTCATCTTTAATTATATCTTCATATAAATATCCTGACCAAATCCAAATTGATTTTCCAACTTCATTTTTTATCCTTTTTAATAAATTATATAAGTCATCATCCTTTGTTTGGTCCATAGGTTCCCCACCTAAAATATTAACACCCTTTATATTAGGATTATTAGTATATCTTATAAACTCTTCTTCTATTTCCTTAGTCCATTTGTTACCATAATTAAAATTTTGCAAATCTTTATTAAAGCAACCTATGCAACCATTGGTACATCCACTTACAAAAAGAGTTGTTCTTACATTTGGGCCATTGCTAACATCGAATTTTCTTATTTTCGCATAATTCATTTGAACACCCTCTACTTATATTTTTATGAAATCACCTATTATAAATGAAGAACCCTATCTCCTATTTCAGCCGTTCTACCCTTATTCCAGAAATTAGTACCTATATATCCACAGGTTCTTCTCATAACCTGCATTTCACCTTCGTCTCTATTACCGCAAGATGGGCAGTACCATTCTAAATTTTCATCAAGTTTTATTTCACCAGTATATCCACAGGAATAGCATATATCTGGTTTAGTGTTTATTTCTGCATATTGTATATTGTGGTATATGTAATTAATTACTTGTTCTATAGCTTCAAGGTTTCTTGACATATCAGGAACTTCTACATAGGATATACATCCTCCAAGGCTAATATTATGGAATTGCGATTCAAATTTTAACTTACTGAAAGCATCTATTTCTTCACAAACATGAACATGGTATGAATTTGTATAATATAGCCTATCTGTTACATTTTCTATAATTCCAAACTTACTTCTATCTAATTTGCAGAATCTATATATTAGGTTTTCTGCTGGTGTTCCATATAAACTAAAACCTAATCCAGTTTCTTCTCTCCATTTAATACAAGATTCATTCATATGCTTCATTACATCTAAAGCAAATTTTTCTCCTTCTTCTGTTGTATGGCTCTTTCCAAGCATTGCTTGAACCATTTCATAAATTCCAACATAACCTAAAGATAGGGTTGAATATCCATTCTTAAGCAATTCATCTATCTTCTCACCCTTATCAAGTCTTGCAATAGCTCCATGTTGCCAATGAATAGGTGATACATCTGAAATTGTTCCAAGGAGCATTTTATGTCTTATTGTAAGTGCTTCTTTACACAGTTCAAGTCTTTGATCTAAAACCTCCCAAAATAAATCCATATTACCCTTTGCTATAATAGCAATTTGAGGTAGGTTTAGCGAAACCACTCCCTGATTAAATCTTCCATACCATTTATAATCTCCATTTTCATCCTTCCAAGGACTTAAGTGTGACCTACATCCCATTGGCGGAAATGTATTCCCTTCATAATTCATTTTCATAATCTTAGCTGATTGATAATCAGGTACTAACCTTTTAGCTGTACATTTTGCTGCTAACTTAGTTATATAATCATACTTTCCACCCTCTAAACAGTTATGCTCATCTAAAAGGTATACTAGTTTAGGAAAGGCTTCTCCAATTTCTTGTCCCTTATAGTTTTTCATTCCTTCTAATCTTTGTTTAATCATTTCTTCACAAATTAATGCCATTTCCTCTTCATATGGATGACCTTCTTCTATCTCAAGATAAATTGTACTAAAAGGGGATTGTCCATTAGTTGTTTGTAAAGTAGATAATTGATATCTAATAGTTTGTACACCGTCTTTTAATTCCTTTAATTTCATATCCTTTGCTAAGGATCTTGCTAAGTCTTCATCTACATTTTTATCTTTAAATATTTTATAATACTTTTCTTCTGTAATTTTTAAAAATTTTGCTAAGTGTTTTATTGTAATGCTTTGTCCACCATATTGATTACTAGCAACTTGCGCCATTATTTGGGTAGTTACAGTACATGCTGTACTAAAAGATTTTGGTGATTCTACAAGCTTATCATTTATTACTGTACCATTGTTTAACATATCCTCTAAATTAATTAAGCAACAATTAAAGATGTTAGATAAGGTGTAATCCATATCATGCCAATGTATTGCTCCTTCATCATGAGCTTGCACTATATGTGCAGGTATTAATCTTCTTCTAGAAATATCCTTTGACACTTCCCCTGCAATAAGATCTCTTTGAGTTGCTGCTATAACTGAGTTCTTGTTAGAGTTTTCTTTCATAACCTCTTCATTTGTTTTGTTTAGTAGATTTAATATACTTTCATCTGTTGTGTTTGTGTTTCTTTTAAATTCTTGAACAGCTCTATAGCCTTCATATGCCTTTGCAGTTACCGCTTGTCCATAATGAACTAATCTATCATAAACATAGGTTTCTATTTTATATATAGTTGGTGTTTCCTTATCATTTGTAAAGTATGCTTCTGCATCGTTAGAGATTTTAAGGGCTATATCTTCTAAGTATATTCCACTCCCATTTTTCATTGCTTTTAATATTGCTTCTTTTATTTTTTTCTTATTAAAGTCTACTATACTGCCATCCCTTTTAATAACTTTCATTCCCAAATTTATTTCCCCCTGTATTATTTATTTTCTAATAACGAGTAAATTATACACCAAAAGACATTAAACTGCATTTTACTAAACCTTTATTTTTCTTAAACAAATCTATCCAATTCCTTTTTTCTCTTTTTACTATGGTTTTTCAATATATTTAATAAATTTTTCCTATATATATTGTATGCAGTTTTTACACAACACAATATATAGTATATAAAAAGACAGTATTGCTTGGGTAATTCCCTTCCAATACTGTCTTTGTATAATTAAAAATCTTATTTATTATCTCCTTTGGGCTAAATTATCACCTATTAAAACTTATCTTCCCTAACCAAATATTGATTTCCATCTTGATCATAAAATGTAAACATTGATCCATAAGGCATCTTCATTAACTCATCAACTTTAACATTGTTTTCTTTTAATTTATTATAAGTTTCATCTATATTATTTGTACTTAATAAAATTGAAGGATGACCAGTGTTAGTATTTGGATTTTGAGATTCCATTATTAATGGTTTTATTTAGCAAGAGTGCTTTTTATCTATTATATTTTTTATAGTAAAAAGAGAGCGCTTGCTCTCTTTCTAGTTTATTACTGTTTTCCTTTCTTCCTTTGAAGTATTATAAGTTCCTATTAAAAAGAAGGCAACTGCAAATAAGAATATTATAGCTAAATATTTATAAATTTCCTGAAAAGCTGCTCCCTGCTGCATAGCTATAATAGATTCCATTACCCACCTTACTGGTGTAAAATATGATATTTTTTCAATAATGGAAGGCATCATGTCTATAGGAACAAAAGCTCCTCCAACCATAGTAAATATAATTTGTAGAAAATTAAAAATATTTGATGACTCATTTTGATTTTTGGCAAAGGATCTGCATAAAATTCCAAGACTAATTGAAACTAATCCAAAGACACTTAAAATAATAATCAGTTCTAAATACCCGAGTCCTATTTGTATATTAAGAAGTTTTAACCCTAAAACCCCCAATATAACTTGTATCAATACATGAATATACCCGCTAATTGCATCTGCTAAATAATATTCATAGGTTTTTATAGGTGCCATAAAAATTCTATTATATACATTTTCCCTTTTTTCCATAAATACTCTAGATGATGTTACTAAACCTCTTATAAGCATAAACATAACTATAAATCCAACAAAAATCTGACTAAAGGTGTAATCTTCGTATAAATCATTTAAGTTTTTTCTTTGCATTTTAACATAGGAATTATTAACATAATTATCTAAAGATCCATAGTACAATTCTTTATTTCCCTGGGAAGCCAAAAGTATATTATTTATATTTTTTATTTCTTCATTAAGAAGATGCTTTATTGCTTTACCAGTATCTTTATTTTCTAAAAAAGTTACTTTTATTCCCTTTCCTTCTCCATTAATCAAATCTTCTTCAAATTTATCCTTTATTTCAACAACAACATCAATATTACCCTCTGCAAATAAATTTTTAATTTCATCTTCATTAATATTTTTAATAGTAAAACCTTCATAGTTCTTAATAAATTCTATTATATTATTGCTTGTTTTGGACTTGTCTTTATCTATTACTCCAATTTTAATATAACCAGAACCAAAATTTAATACGGACATCATAATATAAAATATTAATACAGGAGCTAATAAGGATATAAGAAATCCTACTGGCTTCTTAACTATAGAAATTCTTAAATTATTTTTAATTAATACTAGGATATTTTTCATATAATTTATCACTCCTTTTACCAATAATATATATTACTAAAACGAAAGCTATTAAGGCAACTACTCCTATGGTAAGCCATAATTTTAATATTGAAGAATCTCCAGAATAGACATATCTAAAAATACTTCTATTAAACCATCTTAGTGGGGATATATTTGTAATAATATTTAATAGTCCTCCTAAATCCTCTCCTAAGGCTACATATCCACCACCTAGGAAGGTTAAAATGGGTGTTATAACATTGTTTATTATTGTTCCTGTTGTTTCTTCTTCCTTAAATATTGCTGGTATTATAATTCCTATTCCATTTACTAAAATAAGAAATGGTATTACTGCTAGTGGAAAAATAATAGGGTTGCTGCCATAATTAATATTTAGTAATAACTTAGCTAATATATAGGTAACCATTACTGATGTAAAGGAAAATATAAAAAAACCCATAAATAGTGACAAGTAATATTTAGTAGTAGATAATCCTGATAAAAATATTCTATCTTTTAAACTAGATTTTCTTTGATTTCTTATTCTTTCAAGAGGATAATTTATAAAGAAAAATATCATAAGACCTATTTCTGCAACTCCATAGTAATTCATAGAACTAGGACTTTCATTGACTGCTATTTCTTCTTCTTCAATATAGTTATTACTAATTTTACTAATAATCTCAGAAGCTTTTTCAGGATTTATTTTATAAACCTCCATAATAGAATTAAGCCTATTAGAAATTCCATTTAATAAACCATATATATAAGATGATTTTATTAGCTCCTCATCATTTGAATATACATTAATAGTATCATCTTTAAAATGAAGCAAGATCTCCTTATTTACTTGTACCTTGGTCTTACCTTCTTCTAAACTCTCAACTTCTTTTAAGATAAGGTTTGAAGTTTCTTCACTTTCTAGAGCATCAATAAATATTTCTAAGATTTCTTTTGTTTTACTTGAATCTTCTGCCAAATAGTATATATAAGTTTCTTCTGTTGTGAATTTATCATTTTCTTGTTCAAAAATTGATGTTAATACCGATCCTATTAAAATTACTAAAAAAATCGGGAAAAATATCATAAATAAAAGATTTTTTCTGTCCCTTATACATTCTAATATTGTAGCCTTTATTATAGGAATCATATTCTTTCCTCCTAATCTCTTAGTTTTTTTCCTGTTAAGGATAAGAATACTGTCTCAAGTGTTATTTCTTTAAAATCTAAATTAGTAATTTTAACATTTTGCTCTGTAACCTTCTTAATTACCTTATCTAGGTTGTTTACTTCCTTTGATGAAGTTATAACTAAGCTATTTTCATTTATAGACACATCTATAACTCCTTCAATATTTTTTAAAGAATCTATATTTATTTTGTATACATCTTCAAGTCCAATCTTTAAGCTTCTTTTATCACTAACCATATCTATTAATTCTTCTTTAGTTCCTTCAACTATTATATTTCCTTTATCAATAATGGCAATTTTGCTACATAAATGCTCAGCCTCTTCCATATAATGAGTTGAATAAATTACAGTTACACCTTGCTTATTTAAATTTTTTACTGCCTGAAGAATGTGATTTCTAGATTGTGGATCCACCCCTACTGTTGGTTCATCCATAATCAATAACCTAGGATGGTGAATAATTGCGCAGGCTATATTTAACCTTCTTAACATTCCCCCTGAAAACTCTTTTGCTTTCTTATTTCTATATTCTAAGAGACCTGTAAATTCTAAAGCTTCTTCAATACTTTCCTTTAATTCACTACCTCTTAATCCATATAATTCTCCAAAAAACCTTATATTCTCATAAGCTGTAAAATCTGTATATACAGAAATAACTTGGGGAACTAATCCTATTTTTCTTTTTGCCTCTAATGCATTTTTTCTTATATCTTCACCTAATACTTTAATAGTTCCTGAAGTAGGATGTAAGAGAGAGCATATTAAACTTATGGTTGTGCTTTTCCCTGCCCCATTTGGTCCTAACAGACCATAAATTTCTCCTTCCTCAATATTTAAGTTTATATTATTAACTGCTAAAGTATCATCATATTTTTTCACTAACCCTCTTATCTCTACTGCCTTCATAAAATATCCTCCTTTTATTATCTTAATCTTATTATATAAAAAAACCTTTGCTAAAAAATCTAGCAAAGGTCATTTTCTTTTATGACTAAAGTCATATTTTCCCTTAATTATTAAATTTCCCCTCTCAAATAGTAAATTGCAATTTGAGTTCTATGGGTTAAGCCTGTTTTTTGAAAAATTGAGGTTATATGATTTTTAACAGTCCCCTCTGAAATATATAGTGATTTAGAAATCTCTTTGTTATTTAGCCCTTCTGCAATTAACTTCATTATATCTAATTCCCTTTCGGTAAACTTTTTTATATCAATTTTACTTTTATTTGTAACTTCACATTTTAAATTTTCACTTAGCTTTTCTAATACCTCATCTTGAATTACAGCATTTCCTTCATAAACCATTTTTATAGTTTCTATTATCTTTTGCGGAGGAGTATTTTTTAAAATATACCCCTTAGCACCATTTTTTATAGCATCTCTTATATATTCATCTTCATCAAAGGTAGTTAGTATAATTACCTTTGTATTTGTTCTCTTGCATATTTCAGCCGTTGCCATAACACCATTAACTAAAGGCATTCTAACATCTAATAAAGCTATATCTATATTATTTTCCAGTAAAAAATCTACAGCTTCTTTACCATTTTTAAAGCTTTCAACCACTTCTATTTCTTTATCCATTGATAAAATTATCTTTAAGCTTTCTCTGATTAAAGCATCATCATCAGCTAATACTAACTTTATATTCATTTATCCTCCTTAATGCGGTATTAAAATTACTGCAGAAAAGCCCTCATCACCATTTAAGATGAGCTTCCCCCCCATACTTTCCACCTTTTCCTCTATAGAACTTATACCTATTCCCTTTTTAATATTTTTGCAGCCTAGGCCATTATCTTTTATTTCCAACTTAATAAACTTTTTTAATACCTCAACATTTATACTTATTAAATTACATTTAGAATATTTAATAGAATTTGTTGTAATTTCTGTAGCTGACTGAATAAAAAGCAGCCATATTTTTGAAGAAATCTTCTCTAAATCCCCTTCATATCTTACTTTACCCTCTATTCTAGTACCTTTTATTTTTTCATCTAAAATTTTCTTAATTCTATTAATCCCTAGTTGCTCTTCCTTTGGTCTTATATTTCTTAGTGTTGCCCTAATATCATCCATTCCTTCTCTTAAATTATTTATACATATATCTAGCATTGAAGGTGCCTTTTTAGGATCTATATCTAAAATAATTTTAGTTGCTTCAAGTTGAAGAAGAGTTCCTGATATAGTATGTCCTATTTTATCATGAAGCCTTGTTGAAATTTCATTTCTTTCTTCAAGCCTTGCCGTATGTAAAATTTGTTCTTGCATATCCTTTTCTTTAATCAATTTATTATTTAAATTACTAATAGCTATTCCCTGTTTTACCTCAAGTTCAGCATATTTTAAGAGCTTATCTTTTTTTATACTATCGTTAATAATACCTATTAATACTATAACAGAGATAATAATTATTGAAGATATTCCATTGGAATTTCTAATAAAATATATAGGTATAAAATAGATAACACTTCCTAATTTTACTTTTTTGAGGTCATTTATAAAATACTCCCCTAATGTAATACTTGCAAGTAAAATTGAAGTTTCTATAATCTTCACTGCAAATAAGGAAGAACCTATTAGCTGTAAAGTCAATATAATTTTATAGAAACTTCTATGCTTATTAAGAAAGATACCTTTTAAAAACTCCATTATTATAAAGATCAATATAAATGAAACAATAAGAGCATTAGAAATATTTGTTTTTGTACTCATCCAACTAATATAAGCACATAAAGCAAGTTTTAATATTATATAAAAATCCTTATTTTTTATTTGCTATCACCTCCATTATAATATACTTTTGATTAAATAATTTTTGCTACAAAAACAATTAAATTTGATGCAGGAATAAGCAGTAATAATGCTGCAAAAGTTCCTATGACTTTGCTTCCTACCATGCCTATAATGCAGCCACGGAAATCATCTAAGGAACACTTATTATCTAAAACATCATCAGTCATTATTGATAAATAAGGATCAATAAAAATAATCGATAGAATTGTTGCAACTCCATTTATTATTGATGATAAGGAAACACAAGTACTCCTTAAATCTGGTGCCATACTCCCTGCATATATTGGTGCAAACCCACCTGCTGTAATAATTGCTATAGAAATAAAATTATAAATTAAAATCTTTTTAGGAAGTTTTCTAATATTAACACTTGTTAAACTTTCCTTAACCGGCATCCCTATATTATTTTTCATATATTTAATTCCATTTTTAGAAAAGCTATGGATAATAAGTCTTGGAATTGATTTTTCTATTGAAAAATGGTCTACTGCCTTATAAAATACCTTTTGAAATGTTGGCATTAAAAAAGCTCCAGCAATTGTAGCTGCACCTGATACTATGATAATAGTATTAAATATATTTATTAAATCTCTACTACTTGGATTGCTTTCAACAAATTTTGTTAGCAAGGGTCCCTGTAATCCTACTGCTACTCTTGAAACTAGCATTAATATATTAAACACAGCAGCCGATGCTGCAATTTTCCCTGTTCTAACCCCTACTAATCTAACTGAATAGCTTAATGTTCCTATTAATGAAATTATAAAGTTCAATATTAAAACAAATAGAATTCGTTCACTCATTTTCTTCTCCCTTTTAAAATAGAATTATATTGTTATTATAAACTTTTAAAACATGTTTTAACATATTTTACAATTAACTTTTTATTAAATATAAAAAAAGCCCCATAAT
>JAAYOT010000131.1 GCA_012520205.1 Clostridiales bacterium | reverse complement strand
GTATTTCTTACATCTTCTATAACAGGCATAAGCTCATCCATCATTTTAGTGTCTTTCTTTAGATTTATTTCAAACAATCTATTTTTTATAAATTCATATACATTGTAAAGCTGTTTTGCCCATTCTCCAGCACTTGTGTCTAAGGTAATCATTAGTTCTGTAAATATATCTTGAACTTTAACTAAGTTTTTATGACTTTCAATTATATTTTTTTCTTCTAGAGCTTGTCTAGCCATTTTTGAAAATCTAACTGCACCATCTACAAGCATTAAAAGCAATTGTTCCTTTGGAGCATAATTGACAATGTTATTTTTATATGCATTTAGTGCATTACTTCCATACATTTTTTATTCCTCCTACTTTTTAATATCTATAAAAGTACCATACTCTATAGTATTTAAGTCTTTTTCTTTTTCTGCATTTAAAATTATTTTGGCTTCCTCATGTTTAGTAGCCTCAATTATAATTTTATTTTTTCGTTTCTTTAAGCTATCTTTCTCTTCTTTAACATATTCATCAAAGCTTTTATCTTTATTTTTTTCACTGTCTTTATAGATCTTAATTTGCGCCTTTCTATGAACCTTATTATCCTTTGTTTTTTCATATACCTCTCTTCTAATATCAGTATCGATTTTATTTAAAAAAAGATTCATAGTTTTCACCTACTTTAAGCTTTTTTATCTACTATTATTCCAGCCATTTCACACATTTTAGCTACTAGGTCTAGTATTTTCTCCGGTGGATATTCCATTATAACTTCTTTTGTATCGCCATTAACTACTTTTATCATAATATCTCCCAGTTTTTCATGAACTGAATATTCTACAAAAGTATTTTCCACCTTTAACATATCATTTAATTTATTTATCGCCTTATCTAAATCCTCTTTTTTATAACCATTGTTTATATTATTATCTTTTGTTACATCCTTGTTTTCTGAAACCTGATTTACTTCAGGAACTTTTGTTATATTTAGGTTAGCTTGTCCTCCTTGACTTGTAACCATTATATCCATTTTCACACCCCCCGATAACAATTCAAAATTCATAGTTAACAATGCACAATTGTGGATGAAACTCTTGCAGAGTTTCTTAAAATAAATTTTGTTTATAATTCAGCTAAGCTGAATTATTTCCGAAATTGTTAATCGATAATTTTTAATTATCAATAATCTATCTTTAATTCTTGATTTAATAATATTATTTCTTGCCTAGATTTTTTAGTACATCTATACTAACGTTCATTTTTGTTGCTTCTTTATTTTCATTTTGAACTTCTTCATAAAGTTCTTTTCTTAGGATGGTCATTTCTCTAGGTGCATTTATTGCTATTTTAACGCTTCCCTCTTCTATTTTAGATATAGATATTTCTATATCGTCACCTATTAAAATTGATTCACCCTTTTTTCTAGTTATTACTAACAAATCAACACCCCTTTTCTCAGTTGTCAGGTTTCAGTTTTCAATTGTCAATTAAGGAACAAACTCTAAAGGAGTTTAGAATTTTATAATTTATCAAAGCTGAATTTTTTCCTTAACTGAAAACTGAAACTTGAAAATTGCTAACTGTTGAATACTTTTTCTCTTATGCTATATCCTTCTCTGTCTAGTATGTATTGTTGCCCTTTTTTTGCTTTTATATTTATTACCAGAGGTGCTTTTAGATTTGCTGTTATATTTTCTATTTTGCTGTCTAGTTTGACTATTGAGTAAAGTAAAACTTCACTTTGCTTTTGTATATTTAAATTTTCTATTATTTCCTGGCTTAGTTTTATTTCATAGTCTTCTTTTACAGCAAAAGGTGATATTATTATAAATCCAAGTTCTACATCTTCTATAGACTGCATTATTTTAAAGGGGCTTTCTTCATCTACTTCTTTAATGATGTATTTTTTTAGTCCGTCAAAACCTGGTACTCCCTTTTCAAAATATATAATTTCATTTTCTTCATACGTCATTTTACCGTGTACTGGTGATATTATTTCCATATTATCTACTCCTATCTAAGGAAATCTAAAAGTGTTGGTTGAATTATTCTTGCACTTACTTGAAGGGATGCCATATATACTGTTTGTGCAACAGTTGCTTCAATAGTTTTCTCTGCAAAATCTATATCTTCAGTCTTTGATAACACATCTTTTAGATTTAATATTTGATCTTCATTTTGAGTTGCTGCTGATTCCATTCT
>JAAYOT010000130.1 GCA_012520205.1 Clostridiales bacterium | reverse complement strand
TAAATTATAGTTTTCTCAATTTAAAAATCTATTCCTTCAAAGTACTGGCTTAGTGTATAAGCAATTCCATCTTCTTCATTAGATAAAGTAACTTCATCAGCTATAGCCTTTAAATCAGCTACAGCATTTTCCATGGCCACACCAATTCCTGCATACTTAACCATGGAAGCATCATTATGCCCATCTCCAAAGGCAATCATTTCCTCTCTTTTGTATCCTATAGGAATTAAAACAGTATCTAAAGCCTTAGCCTTATCAATTCCCTTTGCAGTAAATTCAAAGTAGAAAGGAGCAGTAAACATGCAGCTTAAAGTATCTTTAAAAGGCTCCATCATTTCCTTGTAGTGTTCCTTAAGATACTCTGGATCTCCTGCAGTTAATATTTTATTTAATGGATAGTCTGCAAAAGCTGCTAAATCATCCATCTCACATAACTTAAATTTTCCGCCACGGGATTCATATTTAATTATATTAAAGGGTTTACCACCATTATCTATGTAGCAATCATAAACATCATTTACATACATATAATCATCTTTATCAATCATAGGTTTAACCTTAAACTTCTTCATATGCTCTAAAACTGCTTGCCCTTCTTCAACTGTCATAGTTTCATTAAATAGAACCTTATTAGTTTCACAATCAACAACCTTAGAGCCATTAAAAGAAACTAATAGCCCATTATTTTCATCCATTTTCAGCTCTTTAGCAAAGTCCATTAAGCCAGAAGTAGGTCTTCCAGAAGCAAGTATTAATATTGCCCCCTGTTCCTGAACCTTCATTAAAGCATCCTTAGTCTTTTTTGTTATAACTTTTTCACTATTTGTTAATGTACCATCTACATCTAGAATAATTACTTTTATCTTACTCATATATCATGTCCCCCTATGTTTTTTTATTAATTATAACAAAAAAATCTCTTATAAATAATAGATGAATTAAATTGAATAATTTTTGTCACAAATAATAGAAAGTAGGAAATAAAAATGAGATAAATGTTTCAACAATTTTTTCTTCTTTTAATATGATATAGTACCACTGAAGTCCGAAACTTATTTAACAAAAATTTACAAAACAATTATTAAAAAACATATATAATTAAAGTACATATATAATTAAAGTACATATTTAAATAAATAAAAATATGCCTAGATAAAATTTTGGAAAACCACTATAATGGTTATATAGTAAAAAAAGATGAATGAATATATGAATAACTAAAATATATTTATTCAAGTTTTTTTACTACAAAAATTTTATAAAGTATTAAGGTGCAACATATTAAATTTATTTTCAACCCTAGAATAGTATTAATTCTTAATATACTTCTAAGACAAAGTAAATTTAAACAAAGGAATAGCACTTCGGAATTATATGAAACAAAAGTAAAAAATAAATAAATTATATTTAGCTGAGTTTATTTCTAAACTTGGCTATAGAAGGAGTTTAAATGGAAAATACAGAAAAGATCAAAAAAAATATTAAAAACAAGAGAAAAAACAAAAGCAAAAAGAAAAGTAAATTAAAAGTTATTCCTTTAGGTGGAATAGGGGAAATAGGAAAAAATTTAACTGTCTTCGAATATGAAGATGAAATTATAATAATAGACTGCGGAGCATCCTTCCCAGATGAAAGTCTATTAGGAATAGATATTGTAATTCCAGACATAACATATTTATTAAAAAATAAAGATAAAATTAAGGGCTTTTTCATAACTCATGGCCACGAGGATCATATTGGTGCTCTACCTTATGTTCTTAAAAAAATAAATGCCCCTATATATGGAACGAAGTTTACTTTAGCATTAATAGAAAGCAAATTAGAAGAACATGGAATATTGAATGACTGTACTTTAAACATGGTTAAGCCAGGAGATATTCTAGAGAAAGGAAAATTTAAAATTGAATTTATAAGAACAAATCATAGTGTGGCAGATGCAGTTTCTATTGCTCTTCATACGCCTGTTGGAATAATTGTTCATACAGGTGATTTTAAAATTGATTATACTCCAATTGATGGGGAAGTTATAGATTTGGCTAGATATGCTCAATTAGGAAAAAAGGGAGTTTTACTTCTATTAGCAGATAGTACTAATGCAACCCATCCAGGATATACAATGTCAGAAAAAATGGTAGGAGAATCATTAAACAACCTCTTTGCAAAGGCTGAAGGAGATGGACGAGTAATTGTAGCAACCTTTGCAACAAGTACACATAGAGTTCAACAAATTGTAAATGCCTCGGTAAAAACTGGCAGAAAGATCGCTTTTAGTGGAAGAAGTATGGAGAAAATTTCAGAAATCGCTATTGAATTAGGATATTTAGAGGTTCCAGAAGAAATGGTAATTGATTTAAATGATATCAATAAATATCCAAGCGAGCAAATTACAATAATAACAACAGGAAGCCAAGGAGAGCCAATGGCTGCTCTAACAAGGATAGCTTCAGGAAACCATAGAAGTATTCAATTGGAAAAGGGGGATACTGTTATTATATCCTCAAGTCCAATCCCAGGTAATAAAAAGGCTGTATCTAATGTTATAGATGATTTAGTAGAAAAAGGAGCAAAAGTAGTTTACGGAGAAATGGAAGAAATCCACGTTTCAGGCCATGCTTGTGAGCAAGAACTTGAACTAATTCATGCACTACTTAAGCCTAAGTTCTTTATTCCTGTTCACGGTGAATATATGCATTTAATAGCCCATGCTAGAATTGCAGAAAACATGGGAATGGAAAAAGAAAATGTCTTTTACTTAGAAATGGGAGACGTTTTAGAATTATCTAGAAAAGAAGCTCGTGTAGTTGGGAAAGTACCTTCTGGAAGAGTTCTTATAGATGGAATTGGAGTAGGAGATGTAGGAAACATTGTCTTAAGAGATAGAAAGAACTTATCACAAGATGGTATTGTAACAGTAGTAACTGCAATAGATAAAGTAAGCAAGACAATAATATCAGGACCAGATATTGTTACAAGAGGTTTTGTATATGTTAGAGAGTCAGAGGAATTGCTGGCAGAAATAAAGGATATTGTTACAAGGGAAGTAGAAAAATGCCTTGATAATAACATAACTCAATGGGCAGAAATAAAAAATAATGTAAGAAAGGAAGTTTCTAGCTTCATATATAAAAAGATAAAAAGAAAACCAATGATTTTACCTGTTATTACAGAAATATAATAAATAGTTTACTTTGACATTAGGGAGATTTTCATTTTTGAAACTCTCCTTTCTTAATTTTAAAAACTATCTGTTAAATAAATCTTATAAAATTCTTAAATATATATTAAAGGTCTTCTTTTTTCATCAAACTTTTAATAATATAAGGTTAAATAATTCTATTAAACATTTAAGGAGGCTATTATGAAAAAGAACTTATTAAAGTTTACTGCAGCTTGTTCCCTTACCTTATCTTTATTTGGTTTAAATGTACAAGCTCAAAATAAAGAAAGAGTTACTTTTGGAATTGACCTAACAGATGCTCAGGAAAGTGAAATGCTTAAAGAATTTGGCGTTTCTGAAAGTGAAGTTAGTATAGATAGAATTACAAATGAAGATATAATAAAACAACTAGGTTTAGACCCTAATGATCCATCCAATTATCAAGGGGGATGTTATTCCTCCTCTTATGTTAAACTTACAGATAAGGGGGGAATACAAGTAGAGTCAAAAAATTTAACTGAAGTAACATCTCTTATGCTTTCAAATGCCCTAGTTACCTCTGGAGTTACAAATGCTGAGGTTAAGGCAAGCTCACCTTTCCCTGTTACTGGGACTTCTGCCTTATCTGGAATTTTAAAAGGTTTTGAAGGAGCTAAAGGTGAGGAATTATCTTTAAAAAATAAAAAGACGGCCCAAGAAGAAATAGAAGTAACTTCAGAGCTTGGAGAAAAAATAGGCTATGATGAAGCTGCAAAAGTTATTAATGATGTTAAAATACAAATTATTAAAGAAGCACCAAAAAACAGTGAAGAAATTTCTGAAATAGTAGAAGAAGTTACAAACAACTATTCAATTGAAATATCCAATGAACAAAAAGAAGAAATAAAATTATTAATGAGCAATATAAATAAGCTAGACATAGATTATAGTGAAGTTAAGGATACCTTAAAGAACATAGGATATCAAATTGCAGAAGCTCTAAAAGAATCAGGTAAGGAAATTCAAGAGAGTGGATTTATTAAGGATCTATTAGCTGCTTTAGGTAATTTTTTTACTAGCATCTTTGATTTTATAAAAGGTTTATTTGATTAATATAGAGACGAAGATAAATAGATATGTTTTTCATTCTATTTATCTTTGCATAGTATATCTGTTACTTAGTAATAAAGTAAAAACACATTTAAATGGATAGTTGAATATTAATATTAAGAAATCTACTTTCTAATAGGTGCATTAATAATAGAAGTTATAAGAACAAGGTTCCCTTAATATAATTAAATACAGAGTTTAAAATTTATTAAACTCATGTTTATAAATAATAAAAAGGAGAGATGTAAATGTTAAATAAGAGTTTTGAAGAAAAGTTAACAAAGCATCATGAAAACAAGGATAAGGAAATTGTTGAATGTAAGAATTTAGAGGTTGAATGTAAAGGTTTAAATGACAAGCAGGAAGAATTAGATAAATTTTGGGATTGGGAATATTCTCTAAGTGATATGTAGCTATATAAGGTGAATATGGATATATCTTATTTGTAATAAAGGGCGTAAATATTTACGCCTTTTTTATTTAAAAAATATAAAAGTTAGTTGTTTAAACAAGTTGTGTTATAATAAATTTATAGCTATAATTATAATAGGCAAATAATGAATACGTTTAAGCTAGTTTACTTTTAAGTAGTTTTAATAAGTTTAAATACATAAGAAAGGAAGTTAATATGATGACTGAAAGAGAAAAAATGGAAAAGGGCTATTTATATGATGCTAACTATAATGAGGAAATAATAAAGGAAAGGGAGAAAGCTAAGGATTTATGTTTTGAATATAATAATTTAAAACCTTCTGATATAGATAATCAAAGGGCTATAATGTCCAAGCTTCTAGGAAAGACAAAGGGTAATTTTTATGTAACAGCTCCATTTTACTGTGATTACGGCTACAATATTGAGGTAGGTGAAAACTTCTATTCAAACCATAACCTAGTTATTTTAGATGGTGGTAAAGTCACCTTTGGAGATAATGTATTTATTGCTCCTAATTGTTGCTTCTCAACTGCTGGTCATCCTCTTGATTCAGAGCAAAGAAATAAGGGACTAGAATTTGCTTACCCAATAACAGTAGGAAATAACGTTTGGTTTGGTGCTGGAGTAATAGTATTGCCTGGAATTACTATTGGAGATGATGTTGTTATTGGTGCTGGAAGTATAGTAAACAGAGACATACCATCAGGAGTAATAGCTGCTGGAAATCCTTGTAGAGTTATAAGAGAAATTACTGAAGAAGATAAGAAAAAATATTGGAAAGATGAAAAATAATATTTAATATAAAAGGGCATGACAAAAAATCATGACCTAAAAAATTATAATGCTTTATCAAAGATTCTTAGTAATCTTAAATAGTGATTTGCTTCTCTTAATACGTGATCCCCTAATAAAGGTATTATTATTGATCTAATATCACAATTTAATAAGCCAATTGTACCCGCTTTCTTAAAGTTTCTAATATCCTTAGTAGCTTCTAAGTCCTTTTCAGTAAGGTTAGCAATACTATCATTTAATTTTATAGCCTTAGCTGTTAATTTATCAAATTCTTTCCCAAAATT
>JAAYOT010000015.1 GCA_012520205.1 Clostridiales bacterium | reverse complement strand
GCAATAAAATTCGCTAATACCCGCAAAGGATACTGGCGAATAGCTAATAGTGCTATATTAAACACAACTCTCACAAATCAATTCTTTTCAGACTTAGGCTTGAAAAGCCTAGCGAATCAATATATTAAAATTCATTAAACTTAAAGAACCGCCGTGTACTAGACCGGTACGCACGGTGGTGTGAGAGGACGGAAAATAATTATTTTCCTCTTACTCGATTAATATCTAATTCAATATCCAAAATACCGGTACTCCAATTTTGATCCCTATCTCTCGACAGGTGGGTGTCCTCACAGATATTTCAATCGCCTTCAATGCCGACTATGGGACTCACATGATGGTACATTTCCATATCTAAATATCGAACTCCCTTAGCAAATATGTAGGTTCAAAATAGGAGCTTAACGCATATTCCAGAATTTTAAATGTTAATGAATTTATTCGTTTCTTGCTGTGAAAGTATAATAACATCTTTATAAATTTTCTTCAAGGGGTTTTAGTTAGGGAAATTAAGCTTAAAAATCCAAAATTTGAATATTTAATTTTCTATCTATTTTTGTTACTCAGGAGTAAGTAGGAGGACACAAATAAATATGGGTAAAAGCTAAAACTTAAAAAATTAAGTATTGGCTTTTATTTTTTATATACTCTATGATATTAAAATAAATACAAGAATATCAGTTATTATATGGAGAAAAATATATAAAATGGATATAATGTAAATATAAATATTGTAAAAAGGGGATTTAGAGATGCAATTAAATGTTGAACAAAAAAGAATTATAGAAGCAAAGCCAAATGGACATGTTCTTGTTAAGGGGGTAGCAGGTTCAGGAAAAACCACAGTGGCTGTACATAGAATTCCATTACTGCTAAACAATTATTGCCATGGTAAGGATGATAAGGTGCTGATGGTAACCTTTAATAAGTCCCTTACTAGGTATGTGGAATATATTTACGATAAGATTCAAAAAGAGAGAGAAAGTGAGCAGTTAACGCTTATTTATCAAGACAATAGTAATAAACTTGATATAAAGACTATTGATTCCTTAATGTTTAGATATTTTAAAAGCAATAAAAAGTACAGTAATTTAGAAATTACACCTGAGCAAGATTTAAATACCATTATTTTAGAATCAATTATTCAGGTTAGTAAGCTTTATCCTAAAGTTAAAATCCTATCACCTACCAACTTAGCATTCATTAAGGAAGAAATAAAATGGATAAAAGCTTGCAATTATAATGAATTAGAAGTTTATCAAAGTGTAGATAGGTTAGGTAGAATATCAAGAAAGGCTTCAGATGGTCCGCAAAAATTAAGAAAAAATTCTGATGCAAGAGAATCTATATTTAGAGTTTTAGAACTATACAACAAAAAGCTAAGGGAAAATAATAAAATAGATTTTCAAGATATGGCATTGATAGCCTTAGAGACAGCAAAGAAAAATAAAATAACAAAATATACTCATATATTAATTGATGAAAGTCAGGATTTAACAAAGGTACAGTTAGAATTTATCAAAGAATTATATAATGAAAAATCCTATTCTAGCATTACCTTTGTTGCTGATGTAGCTCAAAGCATATATCCTCAAGCTTGGCTTACAAAAAACAGATCCTTTGCATCAATTGGATTTGATATGAAAGGGAAGTCTACATCCCTAAGCAAAAACTATAGAACTACTACACAAATAGCACAAGCAGCCTATAGTTTAATTGAAGGTGATGAAGAAATAATAGAAGATGATAATTTTGTAAAGCCATCCCTAATAGACAAACAGGGAGTATATCCAGTATGTAAAATATTCAAAAACAAAAATGAGGAAGCAGACTTTATAACAAAAACCATTAGTAAAGAACTATTAAAAGAATATGAATTAAAAGATATTGCAATTATAGCAAGAAAAAAAGACCAATTAACAGAAATGCGTAAATACCTAGATAAGGCAAACATACCTTCAACTATGTTTGAATCAAAGGATGAATTTGATTTTAATAATGATTCTATAAAACTAGTTACAATGCATTCAATTAAAGGTCTTGAATTTAAGGTAGTTATAATAATAGGCTTAAATGGTAAAATAATGCCATTAAACTCCATAGCAAATGAGTTTGAAGATGAAGATGTTATTGAGTCTAGAGATAGAAAACTTTTATATGTTGGAATGACAAGGGCAACAGAATTACTATTTATAACTTCAGATGGAAAACCTTCTAAGTTTATAGGAGACATTAACTATAAATACTTAAGAATTTCTAATAGCTCTAATTTTAGAAGAATTCATAGAATTGATATAGATAAATACTATTTCAAGGATAAAATATTAGATCTTTATTCAGAAGAAGAAAAGGTAAGACAATGGATGATTAAAGAGCTTATAGAAACATACAAATACAATAAAGACCTAATAGAAATAGAAAAGCCTGTAAGTATTGGTTCTAAGCCTGGTCTTGTTGATATTGTAGTTAATATATACAAAAACAAAGTAAAGGTTCCCTATATAATGATAGAGGTTAAAAGATGGGGTCTAGGAACAGAAAGAGCAGTAAGCCAATTAAAAAGTTATATGGCAGCATCATCAACAGTTCAATATGGAATTGCAACTGATGGTAATAATATAGTAATAATAAACAAAGATGAAGAAGAAATAGAGGATATACCAGAATTTAAATCTTCAATGATGCCATCTTCACTAACAACTTATGAATACATTAACTTAAAACATAATAGAAGAATAGAATTTATTTGCGATTTAGATTCACCTAGTGAAATATACGTAAATAATGACGGACATGAAGATATAGAAGAAGATGTAAGAAAAGTGCCAGTATTCAATGAAATTGCAGCTGGTAAGCCTGTACTTATTAACGATAGCTGGGAAGGTGAATTCTATCTGCCTAATTTATGGACAAAATCTATGGAAGATATATTCATATTAAAGATAAAAGGGGACAGTATGGTAAATAAGAATATACATGATGGAGATTATGTTCTTATTAATAAACAGCCTACAGCTAACATAGGAGATATAGCTGCTGTAGATATAGATGGAAATGCAACCCTAAAAACATATAAGACAATGGGTGGGAAAATACTGCTTATCCCAGAAAATGATGCATATGAACCAATGTTCCTTGATGAAGAACAGGTGAAGATTATAGGAGTTGCTGTTGGGGTTATTAAGAAGTCAAATGAATAATTTGTGTG
>JAAYOT010000129.1 GCA_012520205.1 Clostridiales bacterium | reverse complement strand
TAAAGTTAAGGTAGTGTTTTAATGAATTTGATATATGAATAGTTTTAGGTACTCTGTTATCAAAAATATAGAAATCGTTGGAATTTGTGGTGATATGGTCTGCTTTGTAAAGAATCGTTTCCTCAGGTAAATTCGAATCTGAAATAAGCTTAGATGAGGTTTCTGTAATATTAATGAATAAGAAAGCAGAATAATAAATAATCACTGAAGATTTTAAAATAGTATTTAGAAGAATGAAAGGTGGTTGAGCCACCTTTTTTTGCACTAATTTGAATTAATATAGGAAAAAGTCCCTACATTAATCGCAAGTATTATGATATTATATAATGGAAAGTCATCACATAAAGTAATATAAATATATTATTAAATTACCTTAATTTTTGTGAAGGAAAAATTAAAATAAAAATATAAGTAAATTTAGTAGGTGAAAAATGAAAAAAATAATAAATTATTCAATAATATCAATAATAATTTTAATTAGTACCATTATAATTACTGCTACGCAGTTCTACTATGTAGCTTATAAGAATACTACCTTAGATGAAATATTATTTTATATAAAAACAGGTTTAGGTGGAGCGGATCTATCTGTTATTGAGCAGTATTTTAAGGAAACGTTTCCATTTATTGTATTAATATTTATTTTAGCCCTATTACCTATAATATTTATTAATAAAACTAAGAATAAAAGATTTAATATCAATATATTAAAATCAGTGTATTTAATAGTGCTTTTAGCTGGATCCATAACTTACTCTTATAATAAAATAGGTTTTGCTGAGTATATGGAAACATTTGCTTCTGATTCAGATTTTATTCATGAAGAATATGTTGACCCTAAGGATGTTAAAATTACCTTTCCTAAAAATAAAAGAAATTTAATTTTAATATTTCTTGAATCAATGGAAACAACTATGATGAGCACTGAAAATTCTGGTGGATGGGAATATACAGTAATTCCTGAACTTGAAGATTTGGCTCTTAACAACATTAATTTTTCAAATACAGCTTCTCTAGGGGGAGCTAGGAGACTTGCAGGTACAACATGGACAATTGGTGGACTAGTTGGATTAACTTCAGGGTTACCTTTAAAGGTTCCTATATACGGCAATGACTATAAAAGTGATAACTTCCTAGTGGGAGCAACTTCCCTAGGAGATATTTTAAGGGATGAAGGCTATAATTTAGAAATTATGTTTGGTTCAGATGCTACCTTTGGAGGAAGATATCATTATTTTACTAAGCATGGAGGATACGATATTTTCGATTTAAATACTGCAATAGAATCCGGTTTAATGGCTAAGGAAGATGAAGTTTTCTGGGGGTTTGAAGATAAAAACCTATTTGAATGGGCAAAGGTGGAGATAAATAAATTAGCAGAAAAGGACGAGCCTTTTAATTTTAGTCTTTTAACAGTAAATACTCATTTCCCAGACGGTTGGTTAGAAGAGGAAGCAGAAAATAAATATCCTACTCAATATGAAAATGTACATGCACATTCCTCAAAGCAAGTCTATGAATTTATTTCATGGATTAAGGAACAGGATTTTTATGATAATACTACTATTGTTTTAGTTGGAGACCATAATAGTATGCAGGAGGCAGAATATTTTGAATCAAGAATAGTTGCTGAAAACTTTGAAAGGGTTACCTATAATGCCTTCTTAAATACTAAGGTTGAACCTATAAAAGAAAAAAATAGGAGTTTTTCAAATTATGATATTTTTCCTACAATTTTAGCTAGCTTAGGAGTTGAAATTGAAGGAAATAAATTAGGATTAGGGACTAATTTATTTTCTAACGAAGAAACATTACTTGAAAGATACGGAATAGATTATGTTGATGGGGAATTAAGAAAAAATTCAGATTTTTATAATTATAAAATGCTAGGGGAAGATTATAATAAATTAATAAATTCTAAAAAAGAAGAAGAAAATTAGGATAAAGCAAAAATTTATTTTGAATAAAACTGCTTAAAGATATATAATAAAATTAACTTGTAAATTATTATTTTAGTATATGAGGGTGAAATTATGAAATACTATTGTCCAGAATGTAAAAAAGAAGTTGAAGTTATAAAAGGCTGTGGAGCTATTAATTATTTTTGTAATAATTGCAAAAAGCTTATTTCTAGCAAGGCAGTACTAAGTGAGGAAAATAATAAATAGTATTATAGGAAAGAAGATTTATAAAAATCTTCTTTTTTAAAAATTCATTGAAAAATATTATCATTTATATCTAGATTTGATTGAAATCACATAAAATTAAAAATTAATCTCCTATAATAAGGCCATAGAGTTGATTAAGAGATAAGTTATTGATTATAGGAGGAGATTTTATGGAAAGAAAAATTAAATTAAAGGATAATATTTATTCAGTAGGAGTTATAGACGATAGAAAAGTACCATTTCATAGATTAATATTAGAAGAAGGAACAACATATAACAGTTATTTATTAGAAACAGAAAAACCAACAATAATAGATACAGTAGATATAATGTATACAAAAGAATATGTAGAAAATTTAAAAAATATTATTGATTTAAAAGACATACAATATATAGTTATCAATCATACAGAACCAGATCACTCAGGAGCATTAGGAGGATTAGCAAGACAAGCTACTAACGCAACTATAATTTGTAGTGAAAAAGCTGTATATCATATAAAGGAATTATACAAACTACATGATAGAAACTTTTTAGTTGTAAAAGATAGGGATACTGTTGATATTGGAGGAAAAACACTATTATTTAGAATGACTCCATATCTTCATACAGAAGAAACAATGATTACTTACTGCATAGAAGATAAAATATTATTCCCTTGTGATGTATTTAGTACACATTTAGCAGCTAAAGAAACATTTGATAGCAAGACAGATATGGATATTACAGAAGCTTTTACAGTATATTATGATTTAATAATGTCACCACATAGAAAATATGTAAGACCATTAATTTCTGCATTAAAAGAACTAGATATTGAAATGATAGCACCATCTCACGGATATATATTAGATCAAAATATAGAAAAATATATCAGTATATATGACGAGAAAAGTAGGCAAACTAAAAAAGGAAAGAAAGCTACAATAGTATATACAACAATGAGAAATGCAACAAAGGCTATTGCAGAGAAATTTAAGGAAGAATTTGAAGCAGAAGAAATAGAAGTTTCAATATTTAATGCTGATAAGAGTGAAGAAAGGGAAATTTTAGAAGCTATTAAAAACTCAGATGCAATTCTATTTGGTACTTCAACAAAATATGGTGATTTAATAGGATCAATTGAAAATATTTTAAAGAAGTTAAAAGATATGAACTTAGAAGGTAAAGCAGCAGCTGCATTTGGTTCCTTTGGATGGAGTGGAGAACCTATAGAAATAATTCAAGACTACTTAAATGAAACTAATGCAAATGTTCTAAACACATCTTCAATAATAAAATCAACTGGCATGATTGATGTTAACTTCCCAGTAAGAGTAAGATTTTCACTTAATGAAGAATCAAAGAAAGATGTAGAAAGAGCAGCAGACTATATAAGTTCAATATTATAAAAAATAGCATTAAAAATTATTGATAAATATTGTTAAATTAAGTATATTAAAAAATATATTTAATATTATAAACTATCATAGGAGGTATTAATTATGAAAAAATTTATATGTGATGTTTGTGGATACATTTATGATCCAGAATTAGGAGATCCAGATAACGGAGTAGAACCAGGAACTTCATTTGAAAATGTTCCAGAAGACTGGCTATGCCCACTTTGTGGAGTTGGTAAAGACGAGTTCTCAGAAGTAGAAGAATAGCAGAAAATAATAGTGTAAATTAACCTTAAAACCTCTGATAATTATTAAAAATAATCATTAGAGGTTTTCTATTTCTTAAATAAAAAATATAAAAAAGTATTGACAAGTTAGAAGATGTGAATATATAATACTAAACAAGAAGTCAAAAATTAAATAGTTTTTATCTAAAAGACGGAGGGACTGGCCCTGTGAAGTCAAGCAACTAAAATTATTAACTTAAATTAGTTATGATTTAAGGTGCTGAATTCTGCAGGTTTTTAACTACGTCTAAAAGATAGAAAGATATATAAGTGTGTACTACACTGCTTTCTTATTTTTTAGGAAAGCAGTTTTTTTATTACTATTTTTAAGTAAAAAGGAGGGGGAAATATGATACAATTAAAAAATTTATACAAAAGTTATAATACAGAAGAGGGCAAAGTAGAAGCAGTAAAAGATGTAACATTAAGTATTAATAAGGGGGACATTTATGGGATCATAGGTTTTAGTGGGGCCGGAAAATCAACCCTTGTTAGATGCATAAACCTTCTAGAAAAACCAAACAAGGGACAAGTTATTGTAGATGGAAAGGATCTTGGAAATCTGTCAGATAAGGAGCTTAGGGAAGAAAGAAAAAAGATAGGAATGATATTCCAACATTTTAATCTTATGAAATCAAGAACGGTATTTGAAAATATAGCTTATCCATTGAAAAAAAGTGGACTTTCTAAGGAGGAAATAAGAGGAAAAGTTTTATCCTTATTAAAACTTGTTGAATTAGAAGATAAGGAAAAGGCATATCCATCACAATTGAGTGGGGGCCAAAAACAAAGGGTAGGTATTGCAAGGGCATTAGCTAATGACCCAAAGGTTTTACTTTGCGATGAAGCAACTAGTGCCTTAGATCCACAAACAACAAAGTCAATACTAAGACTTTTAAAAGAATTAAATAAGAAGCTTGATTTAACAATTGTAATAATAACTCATGAAATGCAGGTAGTTAAGGAAGTTTGTACAAGGGTTGCTGTTATGGAAAATGGTAGGGTAGCTGAAGAAGGAAATATTTTTAAGGTATTCTCAGAACCTAAGGAAGATATTACAAAGAGTTTTATAGAAAGTACTTCTGTATTGACTAATATAAATTATTTAATAGAAGACAAATCATCAGTTGTAGAAATTAGAGAAGATGAAAAAATTCTAAAACTTAAATATCTGGAAAATAGCACAACTGAACCAATAATTTCAATAATATCTAGAGAATTTAATGTAGATGCCAATATTATTTTTGGAAATATTGAAATAATTCAAGATGCTCCCCTTGGAGGACTTATTGTAATTATAAGAGGTCAAGAAGATAAGCTTCGTAATGTTATTAAATATCTTGAAAAAAATAATGTAGAAGTTGAGGTGATTATGGATGGCAGAGTTAGCACAAAGGTTATTGCCTAATGTGGTACCAAAAGTAGATGAAATTATTAAAGCTACTGGGGAAACC
>JAAYOT010000128.1 GCA_012520205.1 Clostridiales bacterium | reverse complement strand
GATTACTTAAGTTCTAATATATTGCCAAGCTATCTTAAGGATTATGGGAAAAAATAAAATTTATTATAAAGGAGATTTATTATGACTAAAAGAGGTACTTTATCATCATTAAAAAACCAAGGAAATTTAAATAATCAAGTCCCGAAAGATACTTATTCTCTTGTAGATAAGGTTCAGGATGAAAAAAGACAGGGTGATTTTACTGAAAAATTAATGATAGAAAGACAATCTAAAGAAAACCAGAAGAGATAAAAGGTAATAAAAACAATTTTATTAACTTTCCAAAAAACTAAACAAACTGAATTTTATAAAATAACCACTAATTTTCTCTAATTATTAGGAAAATATTAGTGGTTATCCCTTTACTTTCATTATATTTTTTTGATATAATTAAATAATAGATTATAATTGTGGAGGAGATGTTATGAGAAACCTTTTCAAACTTAAAAAAACTTCAAAAAATAAGAAATCAGAAATTAATGAAATGATGAAACTCACTAAAAATACCATTAATGTAAAGGACTCCATTTCTACTAAATTGATAATTTCTTTTCTTATCTTTATTTTAGTAATGGTAACTATTTCTGGAATCAACTTTTATAATACCTATCGATTAAATAAGGCCAATGACGAACTTTACAACATTAATACAAAATCTATAAGTTATATATCTAAATTAAGTGATAATACTAACTATAATTACCTAGCTAGTAAATTTATAATTTCATCTACAAACAGTGGCGAAAAGTATGAAATGACCAACAATATAAAAGATAATGCAAAGAAAAATAAAGAATTAATTAATCTTTATAGAAATACTGCTCTAATTGGAAAAGACACAGCAAAATATGATGAAGCAGTAAAATTAATTACAGATTTAGATGAACTTGCTTTAAAAATAGCTAACTTGACATCTCAAAAAAAGACTGAGGAGGCTCTTGCCCTTATACCTGAGTTAGATACAACTTATAAAACTGCCAACGCATATATAGCTGATATAATGGTTAAAAATGAACTAGATGCAGAAACAACTGTTGAAAATAATAAGGCTGAATCTCAACGTTTTTCAAATATTATAATTGTAATAAATGTAGTTTCCATAGGAATTAGTTTATTATTGAGCTCTTATTTAATTTCAAGAATAATAAAGCCTTTAAGATTAGTTGTAGCCTTTGCTCAAAGACTTTCAAATTATGATCTATCTACTGATATGGTTATAAACACCAAAGATGAGTTTAAGCTTATATGCGATTCCTTAAATTCGGCCCAAAGAAATTTAAGATCAATTATAGGCTCTGTTGTTGAAGGAATTAACACAATTAATGCTTCAAGCGAAAAGTTATCTCTTTATATGGGAGAAATTACTTACCAATTTGATATGATAGGCCACTCAACAGAAGGTATTAATACAGGTGCTCAAGAAACTAGTGCTATAACCGAGGAATTATCAGCTTCTATTGAAGAAGTAAGTTCTAGTATGTCAGTTTTATCAGATAAGGCAACTGAAGGTCATCAAAATTCTGAAACAATTCAAGAAAAAGCAACTTTAACTAAAGAAGGTACTACTTCAGCTATTAATAATACAAGAAATACTTATAAGAATGTTGAAGCTGATATAAAAACTGCTATTGAAAGAGGAAATATTGTAGAAGAAATTGCTAGCATGGCAAAAACTATTGAATCAATTGCAGAACAAACAAACCTACTAGCTTTAAATGCAGCAATTGAAGCAGCTCGTGCAGGGGAACATGGTAAGGGATTTGCTGTTGTTGCTGAAGAAGTTAGAAAATTAGCAGAAGATTCTAAAAATTCTGTTCATGAAGTTCAAGTAACTATACAGGAAGTTAGAGAGGCCTTTAAAAACCTTTCTGAAAGCAGCAATAAATTATTAGCATTTATGGATGAAGATATAATAAATGAGTTTAATAACTTTATGATAGTTGCTAACAGTTATGAAGAAGATGGAATATTTATTAAGGAAATGAGTGAAAACATAGCAGCAATGTCAGAAGAAGTTTCCGCAACAATAACTGAATTAACTGAAGCCATACAAACTGTTGCAAATATGACACAAGAAGCTTCTACAAATGTTAACCTAGTTAAGGAATCAATTGGCGATACTGATTTAGCAGTAAAAGAAGTAGTTAAAGTTTCTGAAGAACAAGGTCAATTAGCAGAAAATCTTAAGGAAACACTATTACAGTTTAAACTTTAAAAATTAACAAGGTTAATTTAGTGTGGAGTGTGGAGTGTGGAGGACTGAGTTGCCTCTTAGT
>JAAYOT010000127.1 GCA_012520205.1 Clostridiales bacterium | reverse complement strand
TATACTGCATGGAAGTCAATTCCTTGGGCTATTTTCCATGGCTTATTAAGCTGGATATATGTAATTTACTATTGGTTCACCTACTAGGGAGTAAAAATATGGATAAACTTAAGTTAATAGATAAATTAAGAGAAAAAACAAATATAAGCTATGAAGAAGCAAAGGCTGCCTTAGAAAATAACAACTGGGATATACTAGATGCTATCTTATATTTAGAGGAAGCAGGGAAGGTTGAAAAGCCTTCTGTTAATATTTTTTATACTAATGAAACAAGGAATAGCAGCGAAATTCAAACAATTACTCAAAGTAATGAATATAATTATAAAAATTCAAATGGCTTTCAAGGAGTTTTTGATGCTATATGTAAGTTCATAGATACCTGCAATAATATTTTTCTGCAAATAAAGAAGGATAATCAGATAGTTTTAAGGATTCCCCTTACAGTAGCTGCTATCCTTATAATTTTTATGTTTTGGATTGTTATACCAACAGCTCTTATTAGCTTATTTATGGATATAGAATTTTATATCCATTCAAATAATGTTAATATAAATATGATTGAAGTTAATAAGGTATTAAGCAAGGCTTCAGAGTATGCAAGAAATATAAAAGAAAAAATTATAAGGGTGATTAAGCATGACTAAGATTTTAATTGTGGAAGATGAAGAAAAGCTGGCAAGATTTATTGAGCTTGAGTTAAAGCATGAAGGCTATGAAGTAGTAAAAGCAAGTAATGGCAGAACAGGTCTTGAAATTGCAGAAAAAGGCCATGTGGATTTAATTCTTCTTGATATAATGCTTCCAGAAATAAATGGCCTTGAAGTATTAAGAAGAATTAGAAGAAGTTCCGACATTCCAATTATAATGCTTACAGCAAGGGATGCAGTTATGGATAAGGTTTCAGGTCTTGATGCAGGGGCAGATGACTATATAACTAAGCCCTTTGCCATAGAAGAATTACTGGCAAGAATAAGAACAGCCCTTAAAAAGAGAATAGTTACAGTGAAAAAACATGAGGATATCTTAAAATGTGGCCTATTATCCTTAGATAAATTAAGGCATAAGGTAATTTACGATAATAGAGAAATAGAACTTACAAACAGGGAGTTTAATTTATTACAGGTATTATTAGAAAATAAAAATATTGTTTTAACAAGAGATATTCTTATGGAAAAGGTATGTGGCTACGATTATATTGGCGAAACTAATGTTATAGATGTTTATGTAAGATATTTAAGATCAAAAATAGATGATGTTTTTAAGGTGAAAATAATAACTACAGTTCGTGGTGTGGGGTACGTAATTAAAGATGAGTAAGAAGAATAAAACAAAAAATGTTACATCCATTGCAATTAAGCTAAATTCCACTTTTGTAAGAGGCTTATTTTATAAATTTATAATTTTAGATATAGCCATAATAGCTGCCTTTATTGGGGTTTGGTGCCTTGAAAGTGAAATTAATTATTATGGGGAATTTGTTCAAAATGCCCAAAGATCTTTTAACTTTTATCCTATAGAAAGTGCAACCTATAAAGTAACTTGGGATAATGGAAAAGTTCTGCTAAAGGAAGCTGACACCTTTTTAAATCTTCTTATTAGAGGCCTTGGAGTAATTGCTGCTATAGAAGTATTAATGCTCTTTAAACAGATTATCTTTGGTACTGCAAAAAATAGAAGAATTCTAAAGCCCCTTAATGAAATGGCAGAAGCTGCAAGCAGGCTTAGTGAATTAGCTATAAATGAAGAAAAATTCCAAAACCTTGAAGATGCCATATCAAAAATAAGTCCAGATTCCTATAATGAGAGAATTCATATTGGAGATAGTGAGCTTCAGGGCTTAGAAGAGGCAATAAACAACCTATTAGATAGAATGAGAGAATCCTACAGGCAGCAATCAAGATTCGTTTCCGATGCCTCCCATGAACTTAGAACCCCTATTTCTGTAATCCAAGGCTATGCCAATATGTTAGACCGCTGGGGAAAAGATGATGAGGAAGTATTGGAAGAATCAATTTCTGCAATAAAAACAGAAGCTGAAAATATGAAAAACCTAGTTGAGCAGCTATTATTTTTAGCCAGAGGAATTAATGGCAAAACAGAGCTTAAGCTAGCAGACTTTTCCCTTAATGATATGATGAAGGAAGTGCTAGAAGAATCCATAATGATAGATAAGGATCATATTTATAGCTTTATAGATTCAGAAAATATAACTGCCCATGGTGATATAGCCCTCCTTAAGCAAGCAGCCAGAATACTAATAGAAAATGCAGCAAAGTACACAGATAAAGGTGAAGAAATAATATTAAGAGTAGGGAAGAGTGCTAAAAATGAACCTTACTTTTCTATCCAAGACCATGGAATTGGAATGGACGAAAAAGACATCCCACATATTTTTGAAAGATTCTTTAGAGCTGATACTGCAAGAGTTAGAAAAGACGGCGGTACAGGATTAGGCCTTTCCATTGCAAAATGGATTATAGATAACCATAGAGGATACTTTAGTGTTTTAAGCAGAAAGGAAATAGGCACAAGAATTACGGTGTTTTTAATTTATAAGCCAATGCAATGAGCATTGGCTTTTGTTTATTAAGAAAGGATTCATTCCGCTTTATAGAAACTACCTCCTAGTTTTTTCCTGAATTCTACAATCTAAATTGTACATTACTAATGATTTTTTGGTGAGCCTGTAGGAGGGCTTTGAGCAAGACAAAGTGTCCCTCTTGCTAAATAGAAGGTTCAGAAGTCAATATAAAAAATATAAAAGAAGCTGAAAAATTAGGTATATCAATGATACATCAAGAATTAAGTGTTTTACCTAATTTAACAGTTGCAGAGAATTTATTTTTAGGAAATGAAAAAATAAATAAGCTAACTAAAAAGTTAGACAAAAAAACAATGAATAATATGTGTAAAGATTATCTCCAAGAGATAGGCTGTAATGTTAAGCCAAATGAGTATGTTAAAAATATAAGTATTGGAGAAATGCAGATGCTAGAAATAGCAAAAGCAATTTCAAAAAACTCTAAGATAATAATTATGGACGAACCAACAACAGCCTTAACGGAGTCAGAGACAGAAAAGCTTTTTAAAGTTATTGAAAGGCTTACCAGTAAGAACATAGCAATAATATATATATCCCATAGGCTAGAGGAAATCTTTACTATTTGTGATAGGATAAATGTTTTAAGAGATGGAAAATATGTAGGTGAAGTTCAAGTAAAAGATGTTACTAAAGATGATTTAATAACTATGATGGTAGGTAGAAAAATGGAAGAACAATATCCATATAAAGAACCTGCTCATGTGGAACCTATATTAAAATTGAAGGATATTTCTTTAGAAGGTGTTCTGCAATCAATTAATTTAGAAGTAAGAACTGGAGAAATCCTTGGAATGGCAGGACTTATGGGGGCAGGGAGAACAGAAGTTGCGAAGGTTATTTTTGGAGAATACAAAAAAACTAGTGGTTCAATTGAGATGAATGGAAAAGAATTAAATATAAATTCTCCTAAAGATGCAATAAGGAAGGGAATCGCCTATCTCTCGGAAGACAGAAAAAAAGAAGGACTTATTCTTTCTTTATCAGTAAGAGAAAATATGACCTTAGTTTCTTTGGATAAGTTCGAAAAGAAACATTTTTATATAAGCAAGACAGATGAAAAAAATACAGTTGATAAGTATATAAAAGACTTATCAATTAAAACTCCTAGCCAGAATCAACTAATAAAAAATTTAAGTGGTGGAAATCAGCAAAAGGTCATTATAGCTAAATGGCTTATGCAATCTCCTAAAATTTTAATAATAGATGAACCTACAAAAGGTATAGATGTAGGTGCAAAAAAAGAAATATATGATGTATTAAATATGTTAAAAGCAAAGGGAACAGCAATTATTATGATTTCATCGGATATGCAAGAGATAATTGGAATATCAGATAGGGTAATAGTAATGCATGAAGGAAAAGTAACTGGAGAATTAAACCGTAAAGAAGCAACTCAAGAAAATATAATGAAGTTAGCAATTTAATAATGAAAAAGGTTCGACTTTTTTATAAGGGAGTGTTAAAAATGAGTAATATAGAGGGGGAAAAGGGTGTAATTATTCATAATGGAGGGTTAAAAGCAAGTAATATAAAGAAGAATTTATTAAAATATAAATCTATTGTAGCATTACTTGTATTATGCACGGTTATTACTGTAATTTCACCAACATTTTTGCAAGTATCCAATTTAAGAAATTTATTTACTCAAGTTTCTGTAAACGCAGTTATATCATTAGGAATGACCTTTGTAATACTTACAGGAGGAATAGACCTATCTGTAGGGTCAATTATTTCAACCCTAAACAATCCTTTCTTTGTAACACTAAAGGAAGAGGCTGAAGCTAAGGCTGAGGAATTAGGCTATGAATTATTAGTTGTTGATTCACAAAATGATTCATCAAAGGAGCTTTCAAATGTTCAAGATTTGCTACAAAAAGGAGTTAGTGCCATAATAATTAATCCTGTTGACAGTGATGCTGCTGAAAGTTCAGTTGTCCAAGCCAACAATGAAGATATTCCGGTAATAACTGTAGACAGACAAGCTAATGGTGGTTATGTAATCTGTCATATAGCATCAGATAATGTAAAGGGCGGAGAAATGGCAGCTAACTTTATAAAAGAACAACTTGGAGGCAAAGGCAATATAGCAGAACTTCAAGGAATACCGGGTGCTTCTGCAACACGTGATAGGGGAGAAGGCTTCCATAATATTGTTGATGCAGACGAAAACTTAAATATTGTATCATCTCAACCAGCTGATTTTGATAGACAAAAGGGCTTAACTTTAACTGAAAATATGTTACAATCAAATCCAGATATTCAAGCTATCTTTGCACATAATGATGAGATGGCATTAGGTGCTGTTAAAGCATTAAGTACTGCAGGAAAAAAAGCTATAGTTGTTGGATTTGATGGAGGGGATGATGCTATAAAAGCTGTAGACTCGGGAGAAATGGCAGCAACAATAGCACAACAACCAGATCTAATGGGAAGTTTGGCTGTAGAAAATGCTAAAAAGGTATTAAATGGAGAAAGCGTAGACAAAGAAATTGCATCTGATTTAAAATTATATGTAAAGACTGAATAATAAGATACAAGCTTAATAAGATAATGAATAAAAGTATAATCCGAGTTTTATAAAATAAGGATTATACTTTTATATATAACAGTTACATAATATTAACTAAAATAACTATGGAATAAATGATAGAAAATCAAGATAAGCAAAATAAATAAATTAGAAATATTAGAATTGTGTAGTTACATATTCTATGGGGAATTGAGGTATTTAAATATATGAGTAGGATAACAATGAAGGATATTGCAGAAAAAGTAGGAGTATCAAAAGCTACAGTATCTATGGTTATTAATAAAAAGGATAGTAATATAAGTGAAGAAACTAAAAAGAAAATTT
>JAAYOT010000126.1 GCA_012520205.1 Clostridiales bacterium | reverse complement strand
TAGATATAGCTGGAACAGCTTGGGCAGATAAGAAAACTGATTTAACTATAAAAGGTGGAACAGGTGCTCCAGTATATACATTATATGAATTGGCTAAAAGAAAAGGTAAATAAAAAACATTTATTTTCCTCTTGACATAAATATAAACAAATTGTAGAATAATTAAAAAGCTGTGATTGGGACGAGTAAATTCATTAAGGTCAACAGAGAGAGAAGTTCATCGGCTGAAAGACTTCTTAGATACAATGCATTGAAAACCACCCAGGAGCTCAGTTCTGAAATTTAGTAGGAATTTGCGTTGGCAAGCGTTAATGCCGTTTTACTTATTATAGGTGGAAACGAGATAATACACTCGTCCTTTTTAGGATGGGTGTTTTTTTATACAAAATAATAATTATCAGAAAATAAGTAATAATCAGAAAAGAGGGCTAAGATGAGTAACATTATTGTTGTAAAATTTGGGGGAAGCTCCTTAGCAAATGGGGAGCAATTTAAAAAGGTAAAAGAAATAGTAACAGAAGATAAGAGGAGAAGATTTATTGTTCCATCTGCTCCTGGAAAGAGAAATAGCAAGGATCATAAGGTAACGGATCTCTTATACATGTGCTATCAGCTTGCTTCACATGGTCTTAACTTTGATGAAGTATTTAAAATTATAAATGATAGATATGTAGAGATCTGCAAGGAATTAAATCTAGAAATAGACATCCAAGGATCCTTAAATGAAATTAAAAACAATATAAGAGATGGAGCATCTAGGGATTATACAGCTAGTAGGGGAGAATACCTAAATGGAGTTATTCTTGCAAATTATTTAGGGTATGAGTTTATTGATGCAAAAGAAATAATAGTCTTTAACCAAGATGGAACTTTCAATGAAGCTCATACTGAAAAAAGAGTTAGAGAACGTCTAAAGGCTGCATCCCATGCAGTTATTCCAGGCTTTTATGGTTCCAATGAAAAGAATGAAATAGTGACTTTTTCAAGGGGAGGCTCAGATATTACCGGTTCAATTATTGCTAATGGCGTAAAGGCTGATATTTATGAAAATTGGACTGATGTTTCAGGATTTTTGGTGGCAGATCCTAATATTGTAAAGAATCCTAAGCCTATGGAACTTGTCACATATAAGGAACTTAGGGAATTATCCTATATGGGTGCATCTGTACTTCATGAAGAAGCCATTTTCCCAGTTAGAAAATATGGTATTCCAATAAATATAAAGAATACCAATAGACCAGGGGATAAGGGAACCATGATAGTTGATGATTCAACACCAGTGAACTCTAGAGGAATTACTGGAATATCAGGTAAAAAGAATTTTACTGTAATATCTGTTGAAAAAACATTAATGACTATAGAAAGGGACTTTTTTAGAAAGATAATATCAGTATTTGAAACAAATGATATATCAATTGAGCATATGCCTTCCAGCATAGATTCAATTTCTATTGTAGTTCCAACTGCTGAAATAAGTTCTAAATTAAAAAAGGTAGTAGAGGAGATTCGTATCTTATGTAACCCTGATAATATAGAAACTTATTCAGACATGGCTTTAATAGCTGTAGTAGGAAGAGGAATGATTAGAACCAAGGGAACTTCAGCTAAGATATTTACAGCTCTAGGAAAGGCTGAAATTAATACAAGGATGATAATTCAGGGATCTAGTGAATTAAATATAATTATTGGTGTAGAAAATAATGATTTTGAAAAAGCTATAGAGTCTATTTATAAGGCCTTTAACTAACAACTAAAGCTAATAAAAAATATACGTTAGGAGGAAATTAATATGAAGAAATTTAATATTGCAGTTGTTGGAGCAACAGGATTGGTAGGGGGAACAATTCTAAAGGTATTAGAAGAAAGAAATTTTCCAATAAATAATATATATTTTCTATCATCAAAAAGGTCTGCTGGCAGCAAGGTATATTTTAAGGATGTTGAATATATTGTTGAAGAATTAAAAGAAGATTCCTTTGATAAAAATATTGATATAGCCTTATTTGCAGCAGGAGGTTCTGTTAGTGAAAAATATGCTCCTATAGCTGTAGAAAAGGGAATTAAGGTTGTTGATAATAGTAGTGTCTTTAGAATGGATAAGGAAGTACCTCTGGTAATTCCAGAAGTAAATCCAGAGGATATAGATTGGAACAAGGGCATTATTGCTAATCCAAACTGTTCTACTATTCAATCAGTTATTTCTTTGAAGCCTCTGCATGATAGGTTTAAGATAAAAAGAGTTATATATTCAACTTATCAATCAGTATCAGGATCAGGAATAAAGGGACTTCAAGATTTAGAAGAAGGAAGTGGAGAATTTTATCCTTATCAAATTCAATTTAATACACTTCCACATATAGATAGCTTTTTAGATAACGGTTATACAAAAGAAGAGATCAAGATGATTGATGAAACTAAGAAGATTCTTCAGGATGAAAATATTAGAGTAACGGCAACTACAGTAAGGGTTCCTGTTAAATATGCTCATAGTATCTCTATAAATATTGAATTTGAAAAAAGCTTTGAATTAGAAGAGGTATATGATGCACTTAGGGGATTCCCAGGAATTGTAGTAAAGGATGATATTAAAAATAATCTATATCCCATGCCAATAGATGCAGAAGGACATGATGAAGTTTTCGTAGGTAGAATCAGAAGAGATTTTAGCTTGGAAAATGGCCTTAATATTTGGGTTGTTGCAGATAATATAAGAAAAGGCGCAGCTACTAATGCAGTTCAAATAGCTGAACTTGTAGCATCAAAGCTTAAATAGGAGGGGGAATTATGATAAATATAGGTTTATTGGGGCTTGGAACTGTCGGAACAGGAATAGTTGAAATATTAAATAATAGAAAAGATGAATTAAAAAGAATAATTGGGCAGGAAATTAATATCAAAAAGATCCTTGTAAAGAATTTAAATAAGGAAAGAGAAGTTAAATTAGATGAAGGCATACTAACTAATGACTTTAATGAAATTTTAAATGATAAAGAAATAAGCATAATAATTGAAGTAACTGGAGATTTGGGGCGTAGTTATGAATATATTACTGAAGCATTAAATTCAGGAAAAAATGTAGTTACAGCAAATAAGGCAGTAGTATCTAAGTATTTCGAAGAACTATCCGCCTTGGCTAGAGAAAAGAATCTTGCCTTTTTATATGAGGCAAGTGTTGGTGGAGGAATACCAGTAATTAAGCCATTAAAAGAACAGCTAGCTTTTAATGAAATATCAGAAGTGCAAGGTATTCTTAATGGAACATGTAACTATATTTTAACAAGAATGATAGATGAAGGTAAGGACTATGATGAAGTATTAAAGATTGCCCAAGAATTAGGATATGCTGAGGCAGATCCAACAGCTGATGTAGAAGGACATGATACCTTAAGAAAGCTTAGAATATTAGCGACTTTATCCTTGCAAGGAAGGGTTACTGAAGAAGATATAATTCTTAATGGCATAAGCTCAATTACATCCTTTGATATAAACCATATAAAGAATATGGATTCAACTGTAAAACTAATTGGAGAAGCAAGGGCTTATGAAGATGGATTTACTGCAGTAGTACAGCCCGTTATAGTTAAAAATAATAATTACTTTGCTAATGTAAACATGGCATTTAATTCTGTTGCTTTTAAGGGAAATAATGTTGGAGAACTAAAATTTTACGGAGCAGGGGCAGGTAAGTTAGTTACAGCAAATGCAGTTTTAAGTGATGTATTAGATGTTATTTTAGCTAGCTATAGAAAGGGAAATCCATTAGGTCAAAATAAGTTAAAAAATAATAATGATAAGATAAAGGGTAGTTATTATTTAAGAATTTCTGCTTCAAATGAAGATATTGCAAGTGCTTTAAGGGATATTTCTTCCAAGGTGTTAAGTGAAGGCAGTACAACAGCAATTATAACAGAGGAAATTGAAATATCTAAAATAAACAAGCTTATTTCCTCATTTGAAATAGATAAAAAGGACTATTTCCTAGCAAGAATACTTCTTTAAGGGGGAGAATTAAATGAGATATATTAGTACTAGAAATAAAGAAATATCAGTAGGACCTAGTGAGGCAATTATTCAGGGAATATCAAGGGATGGGGGCCTTTTCGTCCCTGTCAATATTCCACAGGTATCCTTGGAGGAACTAAGAAAATTAAATTATCAGGATCTTGCCTTTGAAATTATGAGCAAGTTCTTTACAGATTTTGAGGAAAAGGATCTTAGGGCATGTATTGAAAGGGCTTATGATGATAAATTTGATACGGATCTTATAGCACCATTAGTAAAGGTTGGTGAAGATTATTGTCTTGAGTTATACCATGGGCCTACATTAGCCTTTAAGGATATGGCTCTATCTATATTGCCGCACCTATTAAAACACTCCTTAAAAATAAATGGAGAAAACAAAGAAGTAGTTATTCTTACAGCTACTTCAGGTGATACAGGAAAGGCTGCTCTAGAAGGCTTTGCCAATGTAGAGGGTATTAAAATTGTAGTATTCTTCCCAGAAGATGGAGTAAGTAAAATTCAAAAGCTTCAAATGAGAACTCAGGAAGGAGCCAATACCTGTGTAGTTGGAATAAATGGAAACTTTGATGATGCACAAAGCGGTGTGAAAAAGCTTTTTAATGATAAAGATTTTGTAGAAGCTTTAAGAAAAAATAATTATATACTATCTTCAGCTAATTCAATAAATATTGGAAGACTGATTCCTCAAGTAGTATATTATTTCTATAGCTATTTCTTACTGGTTAAAGATAATCAACTTCAAATAGGAGACAAGGTAAATTTTGCAGTACCTACAGGTAATTTTGGAAATATCCTTGCTGCATATTATGCAAAGAAAATGGGGCTGCCAGTAAATAAGCTAATATGTGCTTCAAATGAAAATAAGGTATTAACAGATTTCTTTGATACAGGAAGGTACGATAAAAGAAGAGATCTTATCTTAACAACTTCACCATCTATGGATATATTAATTTCAAGTAACCTTGAAAGACTTTTATATCACTTAGATGAAAGTAAGGAAGAATTAACCCCTTCATGTATGGAACAGCTGTCAAAGAAGGGCTTTTATAGCATAGACAAGGATATATTAAAGGAATTTTATGCTGGCTATTCTAGTGAAGCTGAAGTAGCAGATACTATAAAAGATGTATATAAGGATTTTAATTATCTATTAGATACCCATACAGCTGTAGCCTTTAATGTAAGTGAGAAATATAAGAGAGAGCATAAAGAAGATATAAAAACAGTTATTGTATCTACTGCAAGTCCATATAAATTCTCATCATCAGTAGCTTCAGCACTTGGAATTGATATAAATGGTATGGATGAATTTGAAGTTATAGATATTTTATCTGAAAAGACTAATACAGTTATTCCTAAGCCTATAAAAAATCTTCAAGATAAAAAAGTAATCCACAATAGTAATTGTGATAAGGAAGATATGAGAAAAATGGTAGAAGGCTTTTTAAAAGTAGGTGAAGCTCGTGATTAAAATAAAGGTGCCAGCAACTAGTGCAAACATAGGGCCAGGTTTTGATTCAATAGGGCTTGCTTTAAGTCTATATAATACCTTTACCTTTGAAGAAATTCCTAAGGGTTTAGAAATTATGGGCTGTGATGATAGGTTTAAGGGTGAAGATAATTTAGTTTATACATCTATGAAGAGAACACTTGCTGAAATAGGTCATGAGATAGGTGGAATTAGAATCACTATGGAAACTAACATCCCTGTTTCGAGGGGATTAGGAAGTAGTGCTGCATGTATTGTAGCTGGTATATTAGGTGCAAATGAATTAGCAGGAAGCCCCTTATCAAAGGACG
>JAAYOT010000125.1 GCA_012520205.1 Clostridiales bacterium | reverse complement strand
CTTCACACTCAACACTCCTCACTTCAAACTAATCTACTTTGCTTGTCTTAGTAATTCACCAATATCTTCATTATTAAATTTGTAGCTAGCTTTACAAAAATCACATTTAATTTCTTCTTCTTTACCTTCTTCGTAAATTTCTGTAAGCTCTTTTTTACCTATAGATATTAATGCTTTTTCTACTCTTTCCCTAGCACAGTTGCACTTATATTCAGGTGTAACTTCTCCAAGGATTTTTAGTTCCATTCCTTCAAAAATAAATTCAATAACTTTTTCAATGCTTCCATGCTGTATCAGCATTTCTGTAATTGAAGGAACTTCCTGTAATCTATATGTGATTAAATCTGATAGTAATTCATCTGCATCTGGCATCATTTGAATTATAAAGCCTCCAGATGTTTTTATTGAAAGATCCTTATCTACTAATACACCTAAGGCAACTGCAGATGGTGTTTGTTCTGATACTGTAAAATAGTAAGCTAAGTCTTCTGCAATTTCTCCAGTATATATTGGGACTCTTCCAATATAAGGCTCTCTTAAACCTAAATCTTTAATAACTATAAAGTCACCATCTTTACCTATAAAGCCTCCAACATCAAGCTTTCCTATTGAATTTAAGGGCCTATTACTATAAGGATTTCCTACTAATCCTTTTACTATTCCCCCTTCATAAGCAGTAACAGTAATACCATTAGCTTCCCCTCTTCCGTCTATTTTCAATGTTAAAAGTTCATTTTTTCCTTTTAAAGTTGACCCCATAAGAGCCCCTGCAGTTAACATTCTTCCTAAAGCTGCTGCTGCAACCGGTGAACAATTATGTATTGATGCACCTTCATTAACTAAGTTTGTTGTTTGTCCAGCTATTATTCTTACCATTCCATCTTTTGCTGTTGCTTTTATTATCTTATCCATTATATACCTCCGACAATCTTACTTCTTTACTACATAAACTATACGTTCTGAATTTTCCTTTACCATTTCTTTAGTATAGTCTTCATACTTTCCTATAATTTTAAAACCAATATCTTTTAGAGTTTTTTCAATAAATTTTTCACTATAAGCTCTTTCAAAATGATTTTCTTCAAATCTTTCGTACATATTACCTTTCTTTACAAAAAAGGTTAAATACATACTAACAATATCATTTTCAAAGTCATTTTCCCAAACATAAAAAACATCTTCCTCATCATAAGTATAGATGTTATTCCCTAAAACCTTTGAAAGTTTATAATATGAATTTATATCAAAAATAAATATTCCATTGTCCTTTAAGTGATCTTTTACTTTTTTTAAATAGTCAATAAAATCTTTATCTTCTAATATATAGTTAGATGCATCTAAAACTGAAGTTATTAGATCAAATTTTCTATTTAAATTAAGCTCACTCATATTTTGACAAATTAACTGGCAATCAATGTTTTCTTCCTGAAATTTTGCGAAGGCTTCAGTTAACATATCTTCTGATAGGTCAACAGCAAAAGACTCCTTAAATTTTTTAGCTAAATGGACAGTTACATTACCTGTTCCGCAAGCTAGATCTAAATATGTATTAAAATCTAATTCTTCTTCTTTACATATTTCAATGATTCTATTACAAATCTTTGTATAATTAATATCTTCATTAATTAATTCATCATAAATTTTAGAGAACTCTCCATATGACAACCTTTCACTCCCCCTTTATAGAGTTTTCTAAAACTATATTAAATGTAAATTTAATTTTAGTCAATCTATCTAGAAGAATATTAATATTATTCTTACTTTCTTCCTAAAATTTCATCATTTGTTGGTAGCCTTAGTTGTCTTTTCCTTTTGGTCATTATCCCCCCTATTCTTCCTGTTTCTTCAGAGGTTAAACCTCCCCATCCATATTCGTCCACCTTATCTTTTAGGCCTAATTCTTCTGCTATTTCATATTTTAGTTTTTCTCTTAGTAATTCTTCTGGTGACAATTCTTTTTTTGATTTAATTTTTGATTTTATTATTTTTTTTAATGGCGTTTTACTCATTTTATACCCCCTATCATTTTTATATTTATATCTTTTCCAAATATATTTTTTCTATACTTAATTTACTTTCACTATATTTACTTTAGCTTTATATAATGTATTAGGTATTTTCTCGTTTAAAGGCTAATAAAAAATCTTATAAAGGAGGCATAAAAACAATGTATAATATTGCGATAGTTGGGGCTACTGGCAACGTAGGAAGAAAACTTTTAGAAATCTTGGAAGAAAGGAATTTTCCAATAAAAAACCTATATCTTTTTGCTTCAAAAAAATCTGTAGGCTCCAAGTTGAAATTTAAGGGTAGGGAAATTTTAGTTGAAGAAACAAGGATAGATAATATAAAAAATAAAAAAATAGATTTTGCACTATTCTCAGCAGGAGGAAATGTAAGCCTTAAATTTGCAAAGGATTTTCTTTCAATAGGTGCAATTGTAATAGATAACTCCAGTGCCTATAGAATGGATAAAAATGTTCCTCTTGTTGTTCCGGAGGTAAATCCTGAAGATATAAAATGGAACAAAGGAATAGTTGCTAACCCAAATTGTTCTACAATTCAAGCAATGCTCCCATTGAAAATCCTACAGGATAATTATGGATTAAAAAGAATAGTATTTTCTACATATCAGGCTGTATCTGGTGCTGGTATGGAAGGTATTACAGATTTAGAAAATGGTCTAAAGGGAATAAAGCCCAAAAAATTCCCTTATGATATAGCTGGAAATTGTATACCTCAAATAGATATTTTCCTAGACAATGGATATACGAAGGAAGAAGTAAAAATGATAGAAGAAACAAAAAAAATTCTTCACAACAATGATTTAAAGGTTACATCTACCTGTGTAAGGGTCCCTGTTATAAACAGTCATAGTGAAAGTATAAATATAGAATTAGCAAGCTCCTTTGACCTAAAGGAAGTGATCCAATTATTTAAAAATACTAAAGGAATTAAGGTTTATGATGACATTAAGGAACTTAAATATCCAACCCCTCTTACGGTTTCAGGAAAAGATGATATATATATAGGAAGAATTAGAAGAGATTTTAGTATAGAAAATGGCCTAAACTTGTGGATTGTAGCTGATAACATAAGAAAAGGTGCTGCTTTAAATGCAGTTCAAATAGCTGAATTATTAATAAGGAGTGATAAATAATGTCAATATTTAAGGGTTCTGCTGTTGCAATAGTAACCCCCTTTAAAAATGGTTCTATAAATTATAAGAAGCTTAAAGAATTAATAGAATGGCATATTGAAGAAAAAACCGATGCAATTTTAATATGTGGTACTACTGGAGAAGCAAGCACCATGTCAGAATACGAAAGAAAAAAGGCCATAAAATTTACTGTGGAGCTTGTTAATAAAAGAGTACCTGTAATTGCTGGGACAGGAACTAATGATACTAAAGCATCTATAAAGATGAGTAAATATGCAGAAAGTGTTGGTGTAGATGCTTTACTGGTTATTACACCATACTATAATAAAACAACAAGTAAAGGATTAATTAAACATTTTAAGGCTATTAATGATGCAGTAAATACTCCTATTATTTTATATAATGTTCCATCTAGAACAGGAGTTAATATTACAGCAAAACAACTTCTAACCTTATCAAAATTAAAAAATGTAGTAGCAATTAAAGAAGCTAGCGGTAACTTAAGCCAAATTGCACAAATGAAAGCATTATGTAGGGACTCAATAGATATCTATTCAGGTAATGATGATCAAATAATACCAGTTATGTCCCTTGGAGGAGTTGGAGTAATATCTGTACTAGCCAATATTATTCCAAAAACAGTTCATGATATGACTACTAGTTATTTAAATAAAGATATAGACAAGGCTTTAGAACTTCAATTAAATACCTTAGATTTAGCTAATAAATTATTTATAGAAACTAACCCAGTTCCTGTGAAAACTGCATTAAACTTAATGGGAAAGGATGTTGGTGAATTAAGGCTTCCTCTTGCTGAAATGGAAGAAGAAAATTTAGAAATTTTAAAAGAAGCTTTAAAAGAAAATAATTTAATTTAAGGAGATAGATATGATAAAAGTTCTATTAAATGGCTGTTGTGGGAAAATGGGAAAAACAGTAACAGAGGCCTCTAAAAATTTCCCCAACATAGAAATAATAGCTGGTATTGATAAATTTTTTGATGATTCTTATAGTTATAAAATATTTAATTCTATAGAGAATGTAGATATTGATTATGATGTTTTACTGGATTTTTCAAGACCAGAAGCTCTTCAAGACTTATTAAATCTTAGTTTAAAAAAGAAAAAGCCAGTAATTTTATGTACCACAGGATATAATGAGAAAGAATTAAAACTAATTGAAGAGAAAAGCAAACTAATTCCTATATTTAAGTCTGCTAATATGTCTCTTTGTATTAATTTAATTAATTCCTTACTAAAGAAAGTAGTTCCTCTTTTATATAAGGATTATGATATTGAAATTATAGAAAAACATCATAATCAAAAGGTTGATTCTCCTAGTGGTACTGCATTATTATTAGCTGATACTATTAAGAATTCTATACCAAAGGAAACATCATATATTTATGGTAGAAATGGTATTAAGAAACGTTCTAAAGAAGAAATTGGAATTCATGTAATAAGAGGAGGATCTATCGTTGGAGATCATGAAATAATATTTGCAGGTACAGGAGAGGTTATAGAAATTTCTCACAAAGCAATTTCTCGCGAGGTATTTGCCATAGGTGCCTTAAAAGCCTGCGAATATATGGCACAAATTAGGGAAGCAGGATTATACAATATGGAAAACCTGCTAAATATTTAGTATAGATTATACCTTTAATATTAATATGAAAAAAGCCTCTATTCTTTTCAGAATAGAAGCTTTTTTAAATTTTATTAACTACTAAATAATATTATTATTCAGCTGATTATTCTAAGTATGCATTAATAAAGTTAACATGTCCTAATGATGAAACGTAAACATCTTTAACATTTGAATTTGATGCTTTAACTGAAGTATAGTAGTAAAGTGGAATTACTGGCATTTCTTCCATTAATATATCTTCAGCAGCTCTCATTAATTCCCATCTCTTAGCAGCATCTTCTTCTACCTTAGCTTGAGCTATTAATGAATCGTATTCAGCATTATTAAATCCAGCATCATTCATACCACTGTTTGAAGCCCACATATCTAAGAATGACATTGGATCTTGATAGTCAGCTAACCAACCATGTCTAGCAATTTCATATTGTCCTTCATTTCTAGTTGTTTGGAATACCTTCCATTCTTGGTTAGATAATTCAACATTAACACCTATTTGAGCCCAATCTTGTTGAAGAACTTGAGCTATACTCTTATGAGAATCAAGAGTATTGAACATGTAAGATAATGTTGGAAGACCTTCACCATTTGGATATCCAGCTTCAGCTAATAACTTCTTAGCTTCTTCTATATTTGCAACATTTGCATCATAGTATTCTTTTGAAGCAAAATCTTCACCAGCTTCATTATATATACCTTGTGGTACAAAGCTATAAGCAGGAATTTGACCGCCCTTTGTTACATTTTCAACTAATGCTTTTCTATCAATTGCTAAGTTAAGCGCTTTTCTTACATTCTTGTTATTTAAAGCTTTTTTAGCATCTTCACTCATAGTACCTTGTTTACCAACATTAAGAACTACAAAATATGTTCCTAAGTTTGGATAAATAGTAACTAAACCTTCTTCTTGACCAGCTTCGATTTCATTTGTTGGAACTTTGTCTACCATATCAAAGTCACCAGCTTTTAATGAAGCATAAGCAGTAGTTTCGTCTTCAACCATCTTCATTACTAAAGAGTCAAGTTTTACTACGTCTTTATTCCAGTAATTTTCATTCTTTTCAAATACTAATTGATCTTTCATTGTCCATTCAACTAATTTGAAAGGTCCATTTGAAACATAAGTTTCTGGATTGTTTGCCCAATCAGGATTAGCAGATACTATGTCCTCTCTTAAAGGAGCATAAGTTGGGAATGCCATTAATTGTGGGAAATAAGCTGTAGGCGCTTCTAAAGTAACAACTAAAGTTCTATCATCTACAACTTCAATACCAACTTCTTCTGCAGTTGCTTCTCCTTGATTATACTTTTCACCATTCTTTAAATAGAATAGTTGATATGCATAAGTAGATGCAGTATCAGGATTTAGAGCTCTTAACCATGAATATTTAAAATCATTTGCAGTTACTGGCTCTCCATCTGACCATTTAGCATCTTCTCTTAATGTGAAAGTATACACTAATTGATCATCTGATACCTCAAATTTTTCTGCAACTCCAGGTACTGCTTTTTCGTTTTCATCCAGTCTTAAAAGCCCTTCAAAAGCATTATTGATAATTGTAGATCCTCCAACTGATTCATTTAGTGATGGATCGATTGTCTTAGGGTCTTCACCTAGGTTAAAAACTAGAGTTTGACCTTCTGCTGCTGCATCTTTATTTCCACATCCAGCAAAAACAGACATTCCAAGTGCAAGTGTTAGTGCTACTGCACAAATTCTTTTTAACTTGTTTTTCTTCATAACATTTTCCCCCTTAATATTTTATTTTTATCTAAATTGCCTATGCAATTGATAACTTATTTTTCAAATAAATGACATGCCACAAAATGCCCTGGTTCTACTTCTTTAAGTTCAGGATTTACTTCCCCACAAATTGGCTTAGCATATTGGCATCTTCCCTTAAATCTACATCCAGGTGCAGGATCTATTGGAGATGGAATATCTCCTTGTAGAACTATTCTTTTATTATTTTTTGCAATCTTTGGATCAGCTATTGGAACAGCAGATAATAATGCTTGAGTATATGGATGTTTTGGTTTTGAATATACATCATTAGCTGGTCCTTTTTCAACCATTTGACCTAAGTACATTACCCCTATATGAGTTGATATATGTTTAACCATTGATAGGTCGTGTGCAATAAATAAATAAGTTAGTCCCAATTCTTCTTGTAATTCTTCTAACATATTTACTACTTGAGCTTGAATAGAAACATCAAGAGCAGATATTGGTTCATCACAAACTATAAAATCAGGCTGTACTGCAAGAGCTCTTGCAATACCAATTCTTTGTCTTTGTCCACCTGAGAATTCATGAGGATATCTACTAATATGACTTGAGTTTAAACCTACTCTATTTAATAAATACATTATTCTTTCGTTTCTTTCTTTGCCTTTAAATAATCCATGTATATCAATGGCTTCTCCAATTATATCGCCAACTGTCATTCTTGGATTTAATGAAGCATATGGATCTTGGAATATCATTTGCATATTCTTTCTTAAAGGAACCATTTGCTTTTCTGTATAATTTGTTATATCCTTACCATCAAAAATAATTTGACCTGAAGTTGGCTCATATAACTTTAATACTGTTCTTCCAGTTGTTGTTTTTCCACAACCAGACTCACCTACTAAACCTAAAGTTTCACCTCTATTAATTGTAAAAGAAACATTATCAACAGCCTTTACAAAGCTTGGTTTAGAGAATAATCCTTTATTTACAGGGAAGTATTTGCAAAGATTTTTAACTTCTATAATAACGTCTTTTTTCTTATCCATTATTCTTCCCCCTTCTTAATTGGTGCTTCCACCTTTGGTGCATTTTCATGATTTAACCAGCATGCAGCCTTATGTCCTTTTGAAATTTCAAATAAAGGCGGAAGATTATCAACACAAACCTTCATTGCATATTTACATCTTGCAGCAAAAGGGCATCCTGTTGGGGGTTTCAATAAGTCTGGTGGTTGACCTTCAATTGGTGTTAATTTTTCTTTTACATCACTTTTAGGATTAGGAACACTTTGTAATAATCCCCATGTATAAGGGTGTCTTGGATTATAGAAAATATCCTCGTCACTTCCTTGTTCTACTATTATTCCACCATACATTACATTTATTCTTGTACAAAGATCTGCAACAACCCCTAAATCGTGAGTTATTAATATTATTGAAGTATTTAACTTTTTCTTTAAATCCTTCATTAAATCTAATATTTGAGCTTGAATAGTAACATCTAAAGCAGTTGTTGGCTCATCAGCTATTATTAATTTTGGATCACAAATTAAGCTCATTGCAATCATAACTCTTTGTCTCATACCACCTGAAAATTCATGTGGATATTGTTTTAATCTTTTTTCCGGACTTGGAATACCAACTAATTTCAGCATTTCTATTGCTTTTTTGTTAGCTTCAGCCTTTGAAATTTTCTTATGTTTAATTAAATGCTCAGTTAATTGATCTCCAACGGTAAATAGCGGGTTAAGAGATGTCATAGGATCTTGGAAAATCATTGCCATGTCATTTCCTCTTAACTTTTGCATATCAGCCTCTTTAAGATTAGTTATGTCTTTACCATCAAAAACTATGCTATCGGCATTAATAACAGCATTTTCTTCTAATAATTTCATTATGGACATCATTGTTACTGATTTACCACATCCAGATTCACCAACTATACCTAAAGCCTCTCCCTTATCTAAGTGAAACGAAACGCCTCTAACAGATTGTACGTCACCTATATGTGTTTTAAAGGAGGTTCTTAAATTTTTAACTTCTAATAATTTTTCCAATGGTACCCCTCCTATTTCTTATTCTTTGGATCTAAGGCTTCTGTTAAACCATCACCAAATAAATTAAATGCTAATATTATTATACAAATCATACCTGCAGGGAATAGCAACTGATATGGTGCAGTAGTTAAAGCCCCACTTGCATCATTTGATAATGTTCCAAGAGATGCTAAGGGCGCATTAATACCTAATCCAATATAACTTAAAAATGCCTCAGTAAAAATTGCAGAAGGAATATTTAAAGTTAAAGTTACTAAAATGGAACCCATTGCATTTGGAATTAAATGCCTAAATAATATTCTTGAATTTTTTGCTCCTAATGCTTTAGCAGCAAGTACAAATTCCTGTTGTTTTAATTGAAGGATATCTCCTCTTACTATTCTAGCCATACTTACCCATGAAGATATAGCCATTGCTAGTATGATAGTACCAAGGCCTGTTTCGCTTTTACTTTTAAATGCAGCCATTAAAATAATTACGTATATTTGAGTAGGAATTGAATATAATACATCTATAATTCTCATCATGATGTTATCAACTCTACCACCTAGAAAACCTGCAATACCGCCATATAAAACCCCTATTACAACGTTAATTAGGGAAGCAGCAATAGCTATTATTAATGAATATCTAGCTCCATACATAACTCTTACAAATAAATCTCTACCTAAATCATCAGTACCAAACCAATGCTCAGCACTTGGTCTTAGATCTACGGCTTTAAGATTTGTTGCATCATAAGTATAACCCTTTATCTTTTCAAAGAGTATAGGTCCAAATATTGCAAATAAAATTGTTACTATTATCAAACATAGTGAAAAAAGCGCCAATTTATTTCTCTTTAATCTTCTCCAAGCATCAGCCCAATATCCAATACTTGGCCTAACTATTTGTTCAAATTCCTTTTCATTTTCTTTTAAAGGAGTAAATAGCTCTTTATCTATGTTTAAATTTGTTTTTAAGTCTTCCATTCCTTTACCCCCTTAGCTATCTAACTTAATTCTTGGATCTATAAATACATAAATTATATCAACTAGTAAGTTACATATAACGATAAATGTACAATAAAATGCTGTAACTCCTAATAATGATGTATAATCCCTATTACTTATAGTTAATGTAAACTCATTACCAAGACCAGGAATTGCAAATATCTTTTCCACTACAAAAGAACCAGTTAATATACCAGCTATTAGTGGTCCAAGATAAGTTACTACTGGAATTAATGAGTTTCTTAAAGCATGCTTAAGAATAACTGTTTTTTGACTTAAGCCCTTTGCTTTAGCAGTTCTAATGTAATCAGATTTTAATACATCAATTAATTTTCCTCTTGATAATCTTGTTATAGACGCCATTGAACTACCTGATAAGGCAATAACAGGCATAATAAAGTTTTCTGGTTTGCTTAATCCAGTTGCTGGTAATAATTTAAACTTAGTTGTAAATATATAAACCAAAAATGTACCCATGACAAAACTAGGAATTGTTATTCCCAGTGTAGAAAGCACCATACAAACTCTGTCTGGCCATTTATCAACTTTTAATGCAGCTATTATACCTAAGCCTACACCAACACATAATGAAAATAAGATTGCTACAGAACCAACTTTAGCTGAGTTTGGGAAACTAGTTTTTATAATTGATAATACTGGTCTGCCTCTAAATACCATTGACTCACCAAAATCACCTTTAACCAAACCCGTAATATAAAGCCTATATTGTTCACTAAGAGGTTTATCTAGTCCATACTTTTCGTTTAATTGGGCTTTAGTTTCAGGTGTTACCTTTTCTCCATCAAAAGGACCACCAGGCATCATTCTTACTAAGAAGAATACAATTGTTATAACAGCCCAAATAGTAATTAAACTTAAGAAAACTCTCTTTCCGATATACTTTACCATTTGTTTTAACCCCCATTCATTGTTCTACACACATTCCAAATTGTAGATATTAATAATTATATTATATTATTCAAATTTGTCAATCAATATTTAAAATTTTGATTTATTATTTTGACAATATCATAATTTTCGCTTTTAAAATTTATATTTACGAAAAACCCAGAATTATTCCAGTAAACATTTACATTAGCTTTATTACTATATTTTTGCAAGTTTAAGCTTTTAAAGATTCATTTTTTTATTGATAAAATTCATAAGTTCAATTAATAAATTATTAATTATATACCGTTTTACAAATAATCCCATTTAAGTCTAAATAAGAATATTTTTTCCTTAATATTATACATTTATGATTCCATCTTTTTTTATATATTATTCTCTTATTTTCACTTAAAGGACATTCTTACAGTAATAAAGTAACTGCTTCTTAATTTCTAAATTTTATCTTTCTTATATGTTTAGAAGAACTTAATATTTATTACTGCAAAAAAGAAGCTGTTCACTAACTATTTAGTGCAACAGCTCCTTTATATAAAATATAATACTAAATTTAAAACTACTTTATAATAGTTACTTCTTACATTCTATATTTGAAATTTTGTAATATTGTTTACATTACATCTTCTTCTTTAATATCATTTTTATCATCTACATCATTAGCTTCAACTTTTTCCATCTTGGAAACTGATACTTCATAAGCTACTTTCTTAACAACTTCAGTTTCACTTATCTTCTTTTGATATTCTCTACTTTGTAATCTTCCCCAAACTCTAATATTATCTCCTATTTCTAAAGTTTTGCAGAATCTAGAATTTCTACCCCATGCTATTGTTGGAATATAGTCTGATTTATTATATGCTCTATTTACAGCTAGTAATACATCAGCAATTTCCCTACCAAAAGGTGTTGTTCTATAAACTGGTTCCTTGCAGATGAAACCATCTAAGAATATTTCATTTGGATTCTTACTCTTTTCAATACAAGGCTCAACGTTTCTTGCAAATACAGTTAATATCAATTTATTTGCTCCATCTACGAACTTATTATATGATCTTAATTGTCCATCAATTACTATCTCTTTACCAACAGCTAAATCCATGCCTGCAATTAATCTTTCTGATACCGTTATGTTTAAAACATCTACAGAATCACTAAGCCTCATAACCTCTAATAAAAATGTATAAAATCCTTCCCCATACATTTCGTGACTAAATTCTAATTCAGATACTATTTTTCCCTCTAAATATATCTTGTTATTTAACATTAAGTTATCCATAAACTAACCCCTCTCTCCCTTAGTAATTTTAATGATAATTTTAAATCTTTAGGATATATTTCCATTATAATACAACACAGCATCATTTTTCAATATTTTTTAATACTTTTTATTTGCTCACCTTTTATATCTATATAATAATTATCTTCATAAATCAATTCCCCAACAGGAATAATGCTATACCCCTTACTTATAAGCTCATTAATAATTCTATCTAAATTACCTGGAGTATATTTGGCATTATTATGAAAAAGCATAATGGATCCACTTTTTACTCCCTTCATAACTCTATTGTACTCAATTTCAGCCCCTAACTCCTTCCAGTCAACAGAATCAACATCCCATTGAATACATTTGTAGCCCATGTTATTAATATAATTCACTGACCTTTCGCTATAATCCCCACTTGGGAATCTAAATAAGTTTGGTTTCACTCCTATTGTTTCCTCAATTGCTTTATCTGTCTTCTCCAACTCCTCTCTCATCCTATTTTCATCTATATTTGAAAACATTGGATGCTTGTAACTGTGGTTTCCTATTTCGTGCCCCCCTTCCTTTATTTTTATAAGTTTTTCTTTATTTTCCTCGCTGTGATTTATCCAGCCTCCCATTATAAAAAAGGTTGCCTTTACATCATATTTATCAAGTACATCTAATATGCTAAAAATTTCATCCTTCTCTGCCCAATTTATATCAAAAGTTATGGAAACAGCTTTATCCTCTCTTTTTACCCTATATATTGGCACTGATTTTGATACTTCTGTATTTGTATATTGAATTTTACTTTCTAAAATTATAGATGTTAAAATTACTGAAATTAACAATATAAAACTAATGAATACTTTATATCTTCTTTTCAAATAAATATCCTCCATATTAATCTTTATTAATCTATATTCCTCTTTAATAATATTAATGACAATAATATTAACTTAGTAAAATTTATGATATAATTAAATTATACTTTCTAAAATGGAGGTTCAATATGTACGAAAACTCAGCTGAATTAGCAGAAAATAAACTATTAGTATTGTATGTTATAAATAATTTAAAATATCCAATTACTAATGCTCAATTAACTGAAATAATTCTTGAAAATAATTTCATAAATTACTTTACACTTCAACAATATATTAGCGAACTTATTACATCTAAATTTCTAAAATATAAAAAAGTTAATGATAAAAACTTGATTTATATAACAAATAATGGAGTTAATGCTCTTACATTTTTTACTGATAGAATTACTCCATTAAAAAAGAAGATAATCGACGATTATCTTCTTTCTATGGAAGATTCCATCAAAAAAGAACTAACTATAAACGGTACATATACCTTAAATAATGATGGAACTTATTTAGTTGATTTAAGGGCATTAGAAAACGAAAACTTGCTATTATCATTAAAGGTAACTGTTCCAAGTAAGAAACAGGCTTCTTCCCTTACTAATAAATGGAATGAAAATCCAACAGATATTTATAATAGTATTATGAATTTATTATTCAATGATGAAAACTAGTATAAAGTCATAGCATTAGGTTCCTTTCCTACTGTTATGACTTTGCTATTATCTCCAGCCAAACTTAAAATTATAATTCTTCCATTTAAATAATCTGATACAAAAATTTGTTCTTTTTCTTTAGTTATTGCTTTAGGCATACCACCCACATATATTTTTTTTACTTCCTTTAAGGAATTCTTGTCAATAACACTAATAGTACCCTCTCCAAAATTACAAACATATAATTCATCTGAACATTCAAGAATATCCATAGGTTCTTTTCCAACCTTTATCTTACTAATAGCTTTATTATTTCTTAAATCAAATATTTCTATATATCCTCCCGTACTATCCCCCATATAACTTTCACATACATATAAGTATTTATTATCCTTTGATATCTTTATTTTTGTAGGGTATTCCAAGGTATTAATGTCTCCAATTACCTTATTTGATTCTATATCTATTAATGAAACATTATTACTTAGAAAATTAGAAACAAAAATAAGTTTCTTATCCTTTAATATTTCCATATTATGAGGCCAACAATTTATAGAAATATCCAAGATTATTCTATTTTCATTTAAATCATAAACAGCAACAGCATTAGATTCCGAGCAGGCTATATATAAATAATTATTGTACTTTATTAAATCATTAGGATGCGCACCAACATAGAGGCTACTCTCTTCTTTACAACTATTTAAATTCATTATAGAAACAGTATTGCTATAGCTATTTACAGTATACAAAAGATCATTTTCAAGAAAAACTCCACTTGGGCCAAGGGATCCTTGAAAATATCCTAGAGCTATATCCTTCACCTTATAATCATTAAGAGATATCTTACTGATAGTATCACTACCAGTATTACAAACAATTAAATAGTTCATGGAGCACCTCCTTTAAACTCACACAATAACTAAAACCCATATTATAATATATGAATAAAAAGAATTAATGGGACAACTTCCTTTCTTTTGCCTCATATTTCCACATTTTTTTCTTCATTTATTCTAAGAAACAATATATAATATAGCTTGTACAATATTGTTCATACATAAGGGAGGTATTTTATGTTTGTTTATAAAACTAAAGGGGTCTGTGCTACAGAAATCCATTTAGATATTGAAGAGGATTCAATAAAAAATGTTGAATTCATTAGGGGTTGTGCAGGAAACCTTTTCGGAATTTCTGCTTTAGTTAAAGGAATGAAAGTAGATGAGGCTATTTTAAAGTTAAAAGGAATTGATTGTAAAGGAAAGGGAACTTCTTGCCCTGATCAATTATCAAAGGCCTTAGAAGAATTTAAAGCTGCTAATATGTAAGCAGGAAAAAGTAAGAAGTAATAGGTAAAAGGTAATAAATAAAAAGGAGTAAGTAATAGATTTACATAAGAATAAATCTCTTTACTACTCCTTCTTTTTGCAATGATATATAAAGAGCAGCTCTCGCCACTCTTTATATATAGTAAATTATGTTCTCTGTTGCTTTTCTATGATCATTTACTAAATCCTCTAGGGTAATTGATTCAAGATAGTCATCAATTAAATTATTTATATTACTCCATAAATTTTTATTTATAAAGTTTTCTAATTCATTTTCTTCTTGACTATTTACATCTATAAAAATATTTTCACCTTCAAGGGCTTTAAGTATTTCTCCTATAGTAATTTCACTTTGTTTTTTTACTAAATTATAGCCCCCTTGAGCACCTTTACGTCCAACTATAATTCCACCCTTACGGAGTAAAGAAAATATTTGTTCTAAATACCTTTCTGATATATTTTGCCTTTCAGAAATTGTTTTTATGGTAATGCTTTCCTTTTCAGCATTCATAGCCATATCCATTAAGGCTCTTAATCCGTACCTTCCTTTAGTAGAAATTTTCACTTAATCACCTTTTTCTAATATATTCTATAATTATATGATAAAAGTCATCGCTTAAAATAGCAATGACTTTCACAAAATTTATTTAAATAAGTCAGTTGATAAATATCTTTCCCCAGTGTCTGGTAAAATTACAACTATATTTTTACCTTTGTTTTCTTCTCTTTTTGCAAGAATTGTTGCTGCATGAACAGCCGCTCCTGCTGAAATACCAACTAATAATCCTTCTGTTCTTGCTAGGTCCTTTGATGCTTGGAAAGCTTCTTCATTTTCTACTGTAATAATTTCATCTAAAATATCTACATTTAAGTTTTTTGGAATAAATCCAGCTCCTATTCCTTGGATTTTATGAGGACCAGTTTTTCCTGTTGAAATAACCGGTGAGCCTGTAGGCTCTACTGCAACTATCTTTACATTAGGATTTTTTGCCTTTAATACTTCTCCTACCCCAGTTACAGTTCCACCTGTACCTACACCTGCCACAAAAATATCAACCTTTCCATCTGTATCTCTATAAATTTCTTCTGCAGTAGTTTTTCTATGAATTTCTGGATTAGATGAGTTTTCAAATTGTTGAGGTATAATAGCATTTCCATATTGTTCTTTTAATTCAATTGCTTTTGCTATTGCTCCCTTCATTCCATCTGCTCCTGGTGTTAATACTAATTCAGCACCTAAAGCTTTTAATAGATTTCTTCTTTCTAAACTCATTGTATCTGGCATTGTTAAGATTACTTTATATCCCTTTGATGCACCAACCCAAGCTAATCCAACACCAGTATTTCCGCTTGTTGGTTCAATTATTACTGTATCCTTATTTATTAAACCCTTCTTTTCTCCATCTTCTATCATTGCTATAGCAATTCTATCTTTAACGCTGCCACCTGGATTAAAATATTCCAGTTTAGCTATTACATTACCTAAAGCACCCTTTTCCTTATTATAATTTTGTAATTCCAATAAGGGCGTATTCCCTATTAACTCAAATAAACTTTTTGCAATTTTCATATTTATATTCCTCCCATTTCCTAGTTTTCCGATATGTTGATTATTGATTATATAATATACTATTTTTCCAATTTTGTGAATAGTTTTAATAAATTTTTATTTTTATTTTTGTTTTATATTTATACTTATGCATTTAATTAATATTATTACAAAAATATATATTATTATTAAAGAAATATATAAGCACTTCAATATTTCTTAGGGTAATCCTTTATTTTTATACTATTAAACTACTACTATTCAATCTAATAAAAAAATCTATTAGAATAACATTGCTAGTCTAATAGATTTTGAAGTTTTATTTTATTAATTCCAGTGCTACTTCCATCATATCAGTGAAACTCTTTTGTCTTTCTTCCGGTGTAGTTTCTACACCCTTAAAAACATGATCAGAAATTGTAAGTATTGATAGCGCTTCCACATTATGTTTAGCAGCAAGAGTATATAGTTCTGCAGTCTCCATTTCTAGCGCTAAACAACCATAATCAGCCCATAACTTTACTCCCATTCCTGTATCATCATAAAATAAATCTGAAGATAATACATTGCCAACCTTAACATTAACGCCTTTTTCTTTACATTTATTATAAGCTGCTAATAATAGTTCAAAATTAGCAGTTGGTGCATAATCCAGGTTATTAAATCTTCTTTTATTAATTCCTGAGTTTGTAGAAGCACTTTGAGCTAATACTATATCTCTTACATTAACATCATCATTAAGAGATCCAGCAGAACCTATTCTTATAAGTCTCTTTGCCCCATAAAATTGTATTAATTCATTAACATATATTGAGTGCGAAGGCAATCCCATTCCTGTTCCTTGAACAGATACTTTCTTTCCTTTATATGTTCCAGTAAATCCGTACATTCCTCTTACTTCATTATAGCATACTGGATTTTCTAAATATGTTTCTGCTATAAATTTAGCTCTTAATGGATCTCCTGGTAGTAGTACTGTTTCTGCTATTGATCCTTCCTTTGCCATTATGTGTAAATGCTTTGCCATATAAATATACCTCCT